>JACDAG010000572.1 GCA_013695565.1 Bradyrhizobium sp. | reverse complement strand
CGCTGCAGCAGCGCGGTGGCTTCGGTCAGTTGCCCGGCCCGGGTCAACCGGGTGGCTTCGCGGATGGTGTCTTGGTTCAGCATCGTATTCACCTTGTTCTGTCGGCGAGAGCGGCCTTGACCGCGGGCGTGGCATGCAGGGCTCCGAGCACGGAGACCGAGGCGATGGTGGCGCGGGCGAGATCGGCGGTGACGTCTTGCGCGATGCTGGCCAGGCCGAGGACGTTGATGTGCAGCATCTCGCCGGCCTGCCGTGCCGCTTCGAGATCCGCGCGCGTGTAATTCCGCAGACCGAGGTCAAGGCCTTTGCGGGCAGTAGACTGCTTGACCACGTCTGCATGGCGTTCGAGCTGATTGCGGATTGCCGTTCGGATGAAATCGGTGCGATTGGAATAAAATCCGTCCTGCACCATCAGATCGACGTGGCCCAGGTCGACGTAGCCGAGGTTGATGGTGATCTTTTCGGTTTCGGGAGGCTTGGGCCTCAATTCGTGAACCTTTTTTGATTGCATTTTTACATCCATTAGACATCCGCGTGGATGGTACATGGCTGTTGTTGGGATGGATGCAAGGGTGGCAAGCCAACAACAGTCCACGTACCGTGACCTCCTAAGGTCCATCGGAGGGCCCCATGCGGTGCGTCGATCCCGTCGGCCGTTGCCCCGGATCGACCAAGCGTCAACGGCGGCCGTCGTTGGTTGAACATCCGCTGCGCACGGTGCAAGACGCCAGGCGACGTTGACCTCGCCGCGGGCAACCGCGCCATCCTCGAACCGAAGCTTGACTGATGTGCAATCTCTACTCGATCACGACCAACCAGGCCGCAATCAGCGCGCTGTTTCGCGTGGTCAACCGATACGTCGGCAATTTGGCGCCGATGCCCGGCGTGTTTCCTGACTACAAACCGCCGATCGTCCGCAACGGAGCCGGCGGTCGTGAACTCGTCACGGCCCGGTGGGGCATGCCGTCGTCATCAAAGGCGCTGATGGACGCCACCAAGAAACGCGCCGAGAAGCTGCAAGCCAAGGGCAAGGCCGTCGATTTCAAGGAAGTGCTCCGGATGGAGCCGGACGGCGGCACGACCAACATCCGCAACGTGAAAAGCAAACACTGGACGCGATGGCTCGGCGTCGAGAACCGCTGCGTTGTGCCGCTCAACAGTTTCAGCGAGTTCAACAAGGCCGAGGGTGGCGACATCTGGTTCGCCATCGACGAGACCCGCCCCCTCGCCTGCTTCGCCGGCATCTGGACCAACTGGACTTCCGTCCGGAAGGTCAAGGAAGGCGAAACGACCAACGACCTCTACGCTTTCCTCACGACGGAGCCGAACGCCGAGGTAGGCGCCATCCATCCCAAGGCGATGCCGGTGATCCTGACGACGCCGGCCGAGGTGGAAACCTGGATGACGGCCCCTGCGGATGAGGCCCTGAAGCTGCAACGGCCGCTGCCGGACGGGGCGCTGCGGATCGTCGCCCGGGGCGTGAAGGAAGACCCCGCCGGGTCGACAACGTGACCGATGGCCAGGCGTCAATGCCTAGCCTTAAGTCACGCCGCCGGTCGGCTTCGAGCGCGGGGATCCTGATGTACCGGCGCGCCGGCGCAAACCTGGAGGTGCTCCTGGTCCATCCCGGCGGCCCCTACTGGCAGAAAAAGGATGACGGAGCCTGGTCAATTCCCAAGGGCGAATTAGATGAAGGCGAGGACGCCGAGGACGCCGCGCGCCGGGAGTTCGCGGAGGAAACCGGCGTTACCATCTCGGGAACGCTTGATCTGCTCGGTGAAATTCGTCAGCGTGGCGGCAAACGGGTGATAGCGTTCGCCGTCGAAGGCGATATCGACGTCCAGGCCATTAGTAGCAATACTTTCGAAATTGAATGGCCGCCGAAAAGTGGACGGATGCAGAGTTTTCCTGAGGTCGATCGAGCCGAGTGGTTCGACCTGCAATCCGCCCATGCAAAGCTGCTCGAAGGGCAGCGGCCGCTTCTCGTTCGGCTCGCGGAATTTCTGGACAACCCTCGAACGAGCCGGGCGCCATGACCGATCCCTTCGATCTCCAGCGCTTCCTTGACGCGCAGGCACCTCTCTACCCGCGGGTTCTTGCCGAATTGCGGGGCGGCCAGAAGCAAAGCCACTGGATGTGGTTTATCTTCCCGCAGATTGCTGGTCTCGGGCACAGCGCGATGGCTCACCGGTTCGCTGTCACCTGTCGCGACGAGGCCGTGGCCTATGTCGGGCATAGCATCCTTAGATTCCGTCTCCGGGAGTGCACGGCGCTGGTCAGCGTCGTCAAGGGCCGTACCATCCGGGAAATCCTCGGAAGCCCCGACGATCTGAAATTTCATTCCTCGATGACACTGTTCGGAGCGGTAACGTCATCTCCGGAGTTCTCCGCAGCTATTGCGAAGTTCTACGGCGGGAAGCGGGACCAAAAGACGTTGGACCTTCTAACGTCAAAGCGGGCCTGAACGTCACGTCGTGGCGGTCGAAGCAGGTCACTAAAAACCCCAAGCGACAACGGGGTTTTCAGCTCAATGACTTGGCGCTGGCGCGCGAACGCACGCACCAAGCGATCTATTTTTCGATGCTCCGGCTTGGCCGATGCGGCTTCAGGACAGCGGAAGCGTTCCCTCTGGCCGGTTCTGAACGGCAAACTTTTTGGACGCCTTCACGATAGCTGGGTCCCGCGCGCACCCGATGTCTTGATCGGCAGTTGTGGCCTGAATACTCCTAGACGCCCTCGATAGCCGGCGAATAAAATGCCTCCTGCTCCCTCCGGACGCGCACCGCAGGCAGGGTCTCGTCGATCGCCACGTCCGCCCAGCGAATGCAGGAGTCCTTTGCCACCGGCTTTATCAATTTCACATTGTGAGCAAGGCCGAGCGGCAGGTAGCCCTTCGCTAGTGATGCGCTCGCCGGCGTCAGCTTGCCGAAGACGGTGTAGCCACCTTCCCCGTCTAGGGTATCTCCAGGACGCAGGTTCTTCTTGGCGGTCGCCGCAACGTCGGCATTGAAAGTCGTCGCGACCCCCGTCGGCTCCCGACGAAGCGCAATCGATGCTACGGAGATACCGAGCTCCAGACCGATCAGGTGCCATTTCTTGTAGGAGCTCATGTAGCGGCCGCTTGGATCTGTGACGACGTTGTATTCCTCGAAACAATTGCGGACGTAGTCGCTGTCGCCTTCGAAGCAAACCCAAACGCCCTTGCGGATATCGTTTGGGATCTGCTCCCCATCGGCGGTCAGGCATGAGACGACCTCAACCTGACCCTTGGCCTCCAGAATTCCTCCTTCGGAGCGGGGCCGCATCAGAGTTGGAATGTCGTCCACCGATCCGGGCGGGAACGCGAGCCCTTGCGAGGGCGCTTCCAGTCCCGTTGCGTTCGCTATCGCGGCGGACTCAATGGCCGGCTTCGATCCGTCAAGAAAGGCGTTGAACATTTTGGAATTCATGCCTCCGCGAGCGGCCTGCTCGGCGGTAAGCCCCCAGTGGTCCCAGACGGTTTCAGGCGTCGACTCGCGGTATTTCGGCAGCCACTTATGCCCCCTACCGGCCGCAACCACTGAGAACCCGCAGGCTTTCGCCCAATCGACGAGATCGCAGGCCAAAGCGGGCTGGTCGCCATAGGCGAGGCTATAAATCACACCCGCCTTTTTAGCCTTCTGCGCCAAGATGGGTCCGCAGAACGCGTCGGCCTCTACCGTGACGTTAATGATCGGCTTGCCGGCGGAAAATGCCGCCAGGCAATGTTCGACGGCAGCGACGGGATTGCCCGTACATTCCGCGATCACGTCGATGCCGTGAAATTTGGCTAATTCTTGCCAATCCTCCGTCAGGAACGTGGTGCCGCGCGCGAGCGCGTCGGCAAGAGACGCCGCGCCGTACCTTTCCTCGCTCCACCCGACGCGCTTTAGGTTCTCGATTGCCCGAGATGGTGACAGATCGGCGATCCCGACGAGATGCACGCCTGGCGTACGCAGCACCTGGTGAAGGTACATTGCACCAAACTTTCCGGCTCCGATCAGTCCGACCTTTATCGGGTTTCGCTCTGCTTCGCGTTCGAGTAGTTTTGCGTACAAGTTCACGTTCGTCTCCGGCTAATAACGGGGCTTACGCCGCTGCCGGGTTCGGCTGACGGCAGCCTCGGACCCTTTCGGATCGAGGGGTCAATTGACCTACTGGACATCGAACAGTGGGAGCGCGCAACTGGTTCGATCCGCGTTGATCGACGGAGGGCGCGGGGACGCCAATATTCGCATTTGCTGAACTTACGCTTCGCGCAAGTCGATACCTCCGTAAGTTAACCGCGGCCGTCGAAAGGGACACCTTCACGATGAATCGAGACCCGTCGCATACGGTCTTAACGCTCTGGGCCACCCCGATTTGGCGCACCTTAGCGCCTTCGACGGAGACCTTTTGAGAGTCGGCCCTGCCATCGCCGTCGTTTAAATGTCGGGTAGTGCGTAACGTAATCCGCGTCAATTCGGAGGGGCGACCGAGGCGCAGCGCGAAGCCTGGCCATAGCGCGGTACCGTTGTTCACGTAGAGCGTCATCCCGTCGACGTCATAGCGACCCGAGACGTAGCCGGCGTTGGCGCGTGCGGCCAGCCAATCAAGGCTCGCTCTGTCGCTTCGATCCGTTCGGTCTCTAAGCCACGCGGTCGCAAAATAGCGGCGCCATCGCCTCAGAACCGTCGGCACGGATCCGCGGCCGTAGACCCGGCGCAAGCAGTCGATGACCCGCTGGCCCCGCTCAGCGAACTTGGACGACGTCGGCGCCAGCGACGCCAGCAACGCGGCGTGGGCCTGGCTCAGCGCCGCCGCAGCGGCTTTCCGCTGGCCGACCGTGAGCTCCGCGCCGCCTCGAGCGCCTGCGCCAGGCTGATGACCGTGGCCTCGGTCATCCGCGCCCCAAGCTGTAAATTTTCCAGCGCCGGCTCCGAAACCGAACATGCACCTTCCCGGAGGCGACCAGAGCTCTCAGCGCGCGACGCGTCGCGACTAACTGGGCCGGCGTGACATTCCGGCGGTGACCAGGCCGCATCATTCTGGTTCGGCCATACGCGATCCCGGCAAGCTCAAATGAATTCAAGCGATCGAGGTGCCGCAGGATTTGAAGCACACAACGCCGGAGCGCACGCGGGCGGCCGGCGAAACCGGTTTCACGACCTGATCGCGGCTTCACCGGCGTTTCCTTTCAAAAGAAAACCGCAAATTTCCGAAACCGCAATATGCAGAAATGCAGCACGCGTCGTGCGCGCATGGCGGCTTCTCTTTGAAAGATACTTAGGCGTTTCCTGCGCACAGTGCGGCTCGGACGGTCAGCACGCGGCGCTGGCGGCTCGGTCCGTCGAGCTGCGGCAGAACAGCGGGATGCGGCGGTGACGCGCTTATTGAGCGGCGCACGAGGGGCGTTGGCACTGATCTGAGCGTTGCTGGCGGCGGTTCGGCCGGGAGCGCTGTCCCATAGCAGCAGCCATTCGCCTGAGCCGACGCGCTCACCCAGCGCGACCTCGCGAACATGCGCGCTGACTATCTCTCTCGGCTTGGCAAGGTGGTGCGACAAGCACCGGTCGAGCACCGGTGATTGTTTTAGATCGTGGACCTGAGTTTGGAACGCCGGACGGACGGCCTGAAGGCCGCCGCCGGCTGCAGCTGGAATGTCGCAAGGGCGGCGCCAAGCCGCCCGCTTGCGCTCAACTCCACCGAGATCGAAGCACGGCCGAACGCGCTTTATGCACGCCGGCCTGTGGTGATGATGCGATGTTCGATCACTGCTCATGTTCCGCTTTCTGTTCCCGAAGCCCAACAACCCCAATTGGGCCTATTGGGCTTTCTGTTGGGCATCGGCCATGCCCAATCCCCAACCCCAATACGGCCCCCCTTTAGGGGGGCCGTTGGGCCTGTTGGGGGTGGCCCCAAGGCCCAACGAGATTGTTCTGTTGTCAAACTCGATCAGGCCTGCAGTTTTGAGTTCGATCAGCAACTTTCGGAACTGCTCGGCGGTGCTGGCCGGGGTCTTTCCTTCGATGAGTTTTCGATTTCGAGCGGCCGCAAGACATGCCTGCCGGTCGACCACACCCTCGCTTGCCATGTCATCGATCAGGCCGATGAGACCCTCGGATCGGGATGGCTGGCCGTGGCCGAACAGTTCGGCTTGAAGTTGTTCCTGCTCGTCATCAGGGTCGACTTCGACTGCTGAGATTGCTGTTTCCACCTCGGCGTTCGGATGTTCTTGGAATTCGATCGGCTTTAGCTGAAACGAGAGGTACTGGTCTTCCGAGACATCATTGGCCTTGGTGACCGAAAGGCGCTTTGACTTTCCTCTGCTTTCGACACGAACTTCCAAGTCGATGCCGCCGATCAGGGCGGTCGATCCACGCATATCGCCGCTGCCTCCTTTTCCAGCGTGATGTACGAACAGGATCGCGGCGCTCGGAACCAGTTCGGAAAGGCGCGTGAGACCCTCGATCACCAGCCCCATATCCCGCGCGCTATTTTCATCCAAGCCGGGCATGCAGCGCGCGAGTGTGTCGAACACGATCAACACCGGACAAGATCGTTCGCTTTCGCAGACCTGGGAGATGTTCGCGGCCAGATCGTCGACATCCGCGGGACTGGCCAAATTCGGACGAGCCGTGGCGATGTAAAGTGGCGCCTTGCTCTTGCGCCTGATCGCGAGCAGGCGCCGTACGGATCCGTTGCCTCGCTCAGCGGCAACGTAGATCGACGGACCCCTCATGACCTCTCGCCCTAAAAATGGGCGGCCCTCTGCAATGCAGGTAGCGAGCAATTGAGCGACGGCAGACTTTCCCTGGCCAGCCGGCGCAACGATGGCTCCGATCTCACCGACGGCAAGCAGCTTGTGGATGACCTCTTCCCGATGTGGCCGTTCTGGCAAAGCATCGAGCCGGTGCAACTCGATGGTGGGACGACGCCCGTTGAGGCCGCCCTTGATAGGGACCAGATCCACCATCTTTACCCCGCTATTTGATGCGCGACGCCTCGGGGCATTACGAAGCAAGAGCTTCGAGATAGAGCCGATAATGGTCTTCGACCGGGACACCAGTTCCACCGGCCCGGGGGACAATGCGGAGCTTCCCGCTCTTGCGGAGCTCGTAGAGTTTTGAGTGCCCACAACCCTGCACCTCACAGGATTTCTTGATCGACACGATCGGAGGGAGTTTGAAGTTTTGGATAAATTCCTGCAGCGACATCGGTTCCGCGGGCAACGTTCCGACGTGCTTGGCGCTGGTAGCTTCAGATTGGACGGCGTTCATTCGACAACTCCATCAGGATACGCGGCGATCCGCGAAACGATGGACGGAGATAATTGGAGATCTTCAGAATGTCGTCCGATAATCCGGCAATCCGGCAAATCTAACTATTTCCCGGATTGCCGTAAGTTGTGCGGGGAACGGGACTTTTCGAGCTCTTTGATAATCGGATTAATGTGGTCGTCGACCTGGCTTGTGGATGGTATGCCCAAGCCCTGCTCGTCGCAGATCGTGAGCAGATGATCTCGGAATTTAGTTTTCGTCCATGATGGTTTGCTCCGATCAGGTAGTCCCCTGAATGAGGTCAGCAATTGGCGGGCATGATTTTCGATCGTCGGCCAATCGTACATCGGAGGCGCCCCGCGTCGTCTCTCCGAGTTGGCTTTCCGCAGGCCCTCGTCCGGCAGAACCTTCCTGTTGGTCTCGGTGGGCTTTTGCGGTATCAGCGGCGCGTCGGACGGTTGAACCAGCGGTCCTGACACGTCGATGTGGACCGAATAGAGAACGGTACCATCTGGACCGTCTGCATCCACATTCATCGTGGTCAACGGACGAACTTTGTAAAGCCTCCAACGGTCTGGCGCGATCTCCTGAAAATCTGAGCCTGGGTCCGGCCGTGCCCACACAGAAATCTGCTGTCGTTCCATGGCGGCCTGCAATCCCAATGCCGATCGATTTAGGAGATCCTCAGCGATCTCGCAAAGCTCCCCGCATCTCCCACCGAACCAGAGGCATTCCTTGGAAATTCGCCAACTGAGACAAGCTTCGGCACATCCCCATTCGACAACACGGCCTTTAGAAGTGAGGTATGCGCGGCCACTTTCACCATCAAAGCGAAGATCGTCCTGGCCGGCTATGACGCGGACCAACCGACGTTGATCGCGAGAAAAGCGCTGCACGCCTATCTCGGTATTCCAAATTGATCGGGTGATCGCTTGACGCGCCACTCTTTCCCAGAAATCGAGCCATTGGCCGTTTGTTTCCAACGGAACCGAGCTGAAATGAAATCGCTTTTTCCCAAGCGTAATCCATCCAAGCTGCGGTCTTGCATATCTGCTCGCATGCGCAGAAGTTATTCGCATTCCCACGGCGCACCTCCTCGTGCGGTTGTGGTTGAGCCCCGTCGGCGTTCCAGCGCCGGCGGGGCAATTATCTTAAGTGCGCATCGCGACTACGCGATCGTTTGTAAACGCCTCACGGGAAGCTGCTGGCAGACCGGATGCACAGTAGGTCGCCCAGTCATCCATAAGCACGCGCCGCTTTTCGAAAAGCTCGCCGCGTCTGTAGGCGGCCTCGACCTCATCGGCGACGGCATGCCACAGCGCTGCCTCTGAGACTTCATTCGGGTGATGGGTGACCTCGGCCGCCCAATCCTTGAACGTCGAGCGGAAGCCGTGTGGTACGAAGCCCGGCCGCATATCGCGCAGCAGCTGGAGCATAGCCATGTTTGAAAGCCCCTGCCCTGGCTCATCACCGATGAAGAGATACGGGTTGCCATCATCGCGCGGCAGACCTTTGATCACCTTTACAGCCCAGTCCGACAGTGGAACGCGCCGCGGCTTGGGATCTTCACCCGTAATTTTGGCACCGGTGCGCTCTGGCGGGACGGTCCATACCTTGGACGTCAGATCGATCTCGCTGCGCAGCGCCCCGATGGTGGCTCCGGTACGCGCCGCTGTCAGAATAGTGAATTCGAGCGCGCGCGCGCCGACTGGCCGCGGCGCCCACGGAGTTCGGACATGAATTGCGGCAAGTCACCATAAGGCAACGCGGGATGATGCCTAACTCGCCGAAGTTTCGAGCGCTTCGGCAAAACGTGGTCGAGATGCCCCTTCCACCGCGCTGGGTTTTCACCGTGCCGGAAGCCTCGGACCTTGGCCCAGTCGAGGACGGCCTCGATCCGTCCCCGCACCCTACCCGCGGTCTCGGTTTTCGTTGACCAGATTGGCTCAATGATTTTCGTCACTAAACCGGTGTCGACATTGCCGGCGGCGACGTCACCGATCACCGGATAGACGTACATCTTGAGCGTCGACTTCCACTGATCGCGATGCTTAGGGTTGCGCCAGCTCGCTTCATGTGCGGCGACATATTTTTCGGCACACTCTTTGAATGTGATCAGTTTGGCGGTCGCGGTCCGGACACTCTGTCGCTCCTGCCGGCGCGCATCGATCGGGTCAATCCCTTGCAGCAGCATCTTGCGGCATTGGCGCGCGGCGTCGCGCGCCTCCGCCAAGGAGATGAGATCAACCGGGCCGAGGCCCATTTCGCGTGACTTGCCGGCAAGCATGAAACGGAACAGCCATGCCTTCGAACCGCTTTCCCCGATCTGCAAATACAAATTGTTGCCGTCCGCGTAGCGGCCAGGTTTCTTGGCACGGGTCACGGCCAGAGCGGTGAGCTTATTCGTTACGCGCATTTCTTCCGTCGAACTCCCGAGGCCCACAAGCTGACCCCCAAATCAGGTCCGGATTTGAGCGGAGAGCGGCGGAAGTGTAAAGACATCATTTCCGGAAAGTCGTTGATCTCTTTACAAAATCGGAGAGCTACGGAAGTCTACGGACACGGCGGAACAGACACCCCTTCCGCCAGACACCTGTTCAGGGCTGCTAAGGGAATCTCAGTCTATCTCAAAAATTCTTGTATTTCCGGCATTAGTCTTTTCGGGGCGGCTCTTGCAGGTTCGGGGCCCATCCGATCACCAAATCTCAATTCCCGCGGAGACCGGGAGCAATGCACGCGGGCAGATCGGCGGCGAAGGTCGCCGCCGATCGATGACGTCGACTAGATCTCGGACTAGATAATGTCGCTGTAGGTGAAGCCTGACAGCGACGTAACACCCGACAACGTGACTCCCGTGTCCACATAGCCGTTGTTATCGAGATAGTCTTTCCATGCGGCCTCAAAGCCAGCCCGGGTTTGCTCGAACGTTGACGCGTAGCCGGAACGCGGCTGGCCGCGGTGTGACGCCGGATAAAACCAGCAATCCCAGCGCCATTGCGCCGCGCTGAGCGGCAAGCCCGACTGGACCGCGATCGTGCCCACATGAATGTCGCCGTAATAGACGTGCCAGGTATCGGAGCGTTCGGGATGCGCGCCGCGGGTGAGCGCGGGCATACGCTATTGAAGCGCCGTGCAGCGCCTACGGCAAATTATCAATCCCTTGGGGCGCGGAACGGCGATGAGCTACAGCGCGTCGTGGCTGTGGAGAGCATCGTGTCAAAATGAAGAGGCCCACCAACTGAGGCGGTTTTTAACACAAGCCCCAATATGCCGTCATGCTGAGCCCAGCGAGGGCGGCAATGAGCAGACCCGCTTCAAAGTATCGGTTGGCTTCCCGGTCGTCACGGTTCATGGGCTGCCCCATCCTAACTCCGCACTAGGCGGGGAAAAGGTTGAAACAGCATGAATTCCGTTGAATTAGGACGCAATCGGCGGGATAGTCATCCGGCGCATACGCGCTTGGATAGCATTTGCTTTCCGAAATTGGGAGCAGATAGCCATGAAAGCCGTGCCACTCTTCGTTGCGAGCCTAGCTATTGCAATCTTGCCAATTGCACCAGCGAATGCGGAAAGCAAATGCTCCTCTGGTTCGTGGCCCGCTATGTCGCCTGTGCAGTGCTCAAAACCTACAGCCACCAGCTACGTCCAATGCTTGTCGATGCTAGGACAAAAAGGCTGGGACTCCCGGAGCACCTGGTGGTATTGCAGCAGTCAGGGGTTCAAGAGCTGACCACGCGCGAAGAATGAGCGCCGCTGCCAGTCCCGTGAAACTTCAAACCGAGACGAGCAAGGTTGACACAACAAAAGAGGAAGCGGCCGCCTCAGCGGACAAGGAGGTCCCCGGTGGAATCGTTCACGCCGAGATTTTCGTCACGCGGGACGTCCCGGTGGACAGGCTGTTCGTCACGGAAGGCAGCTTGAAAATTGTCAGCGTCGACGAGCTCGGTGAAATTGCCGGGGAATTGACGCCCTCCGCCTTGTTCGGGCTTCGGGCTCTCACGCTCATTTAACAACAGCGTTACAATGATCGTGTCGCGAACCGGCGACACGATCGTAAATCATCAGACCATCGTTCAACGACCTAACTAGAGCAGGAAGTCGTTCAGCGTCAGCGATTGACCCGCCGCGTAATTGACCGAGATGGCGAATTCCCCCTCGTCGAAGGTATGATTGCCGTTCGCATCAATTCCGACGGAAGCGGCCGTCGCGGTGTCGACGCGAATGATCACATCCGACGCATCGACGTGGAGGGCGCGGAAATCGAGCTTGTCCTGGCCGACGTTGAAGTCCTCGATGATGTCCTGCACGCCGAGCTTGACGATACGGCTGTCGTCGAGGGACTGGAACAGGAAGGTATCTGCATCGGCTCCGCCGATCAGGATATCGCGTCCGACTCCGATGCCACCCGACAAGGTATCCCGGCCGCTGCCTCCGTCGAGTGTGTCTGCACCGCGGCCACCCGACAGGCGGTTATCCGCGTTGTTGCCCACAATGGTGTCGTTACCGCTAGTGCCGATCGCGTTCTCGATGCTCTCGAAACGATCGCCTTCCGCCAAGCCGCCGCTACCGGTGGTGCCGGAATGCAGATCGATCGATACGCCCGTCGAAGATGCACTGTAATCGACGGTGTCGCTGCCGGTGTCACCGTTGTAGGTGTCGCGGCCGAGGTCAGCGCGGAAAGTGTCATCACCATCGCGGCCGAAGAACTTGTTGTCCTGGCTGTTGCCGATGAAGACATCCGCATTGTTGCTGCCGCGGCCGACCTCGATCGAATCCAACGTATCCGTTTCGACGATGCTGTAACGAAAGTTCTGGGTGCTGAAGAGCGCCCTGGTCGCCGTTCCCGCATCGAGGTCGATCGTGATCTGCGGCGCGAAGAAGACTACGCCTGACGGGGCAGCCGGGGTATCCCAGCTGTCGAACTCTGCGGTGTCGACGCCGGTGCCGCCGCGAAGGATGTCATTGCCAAGACCGCCATTGAGGACGTCGTTATCGTTACCTCCGTCGAGCATGTCGATACCATCGCCACCGAGCAGCGTATCGGCGCCACCGCGGCCTTCGATTGTGTCGTTGCCGGCACCACCTTCCAGACGGTTGCCAAAAGATGCCTCGTCGCCGCGGATGGTGTCCGAACGGCTCGAACCAATGACATTCTCGATCGACAGCAGCGTATCTCCCGCGGCGTCGCCGCCGGTCTGAGTCGCACGGACCAGATCGACATTGACGGCCTGCAACGAGCTTTCGTAGGAGGCCGTATCGACGTTGCCGTCGCCGATCAGCGTGTCCGCGCCGCCGCGGCCTTCGAGCGTGTCATTGCCCAGACCGCCGAACAGGACGTTGGCCTTGTTGTCGCCGCGCAGGGTATCGCCAAAGCGCGAGCCGTCGATATTCTCCACGCCGGTGATGGTGTCGCCCTGTGCCTCGCCGCCGATTTGCGCGGCGCGTTCGAGGTCGACATTTACGGCAAGCGAGTTCTCGTAGTTGACGGTATCACCTGCGTTGGCCGCGGCGATCGTCGCATTCGCCTGGGCGCGGGTCATGATGCCCTGCGACACCTGGAAATCAAGCGTGTCGGCGGCGAGATCGCCACCCTCGATAACGTCCGCGCCGACGCCACCCTGCAGGAAATCAGCGCCAGTGCCACCGAGCAAGATGTCGACGCCGGAGCCGCCGAGCAGGGTGTCGTTGCCGGCGTTGCCATAGAGGTCGTCGTTGCCGGAACCGCCGATTACCGTGTCATTGCCGGTACCGCCGAAAACGCTGTCATTGTCGTCGCCGCCGTCCAGGGTGTCGTCGCCGCTGTAACCCGCCAGGAAGTCATCGCCGCGGCCACCGAAGAACTGGTCGTCGCCGCTTTCGTGAAACTGCATGCCATGCCAGCCGATGTTCCAGACGCCATCAAGATCGTCGTCATGAAAACTCTCGATCCGATGCGCCCGGTCGAGACGGCTCTCCGGCGGTCGTTCCTGCACACCACTGCCGTCGAAGAACAGCGCCGCCGGACCGATCCAGTACCATGTCGTGGTAACGTCGCTGATGCCGTCGTTGCCGTCACCGCCATAGATCACGTCGTCGCCGCGTCCGCCCTGGAGAGCGTCGTCGAGGGGGCTACCGAAGATCAGGTCTTCATCGTCGAACCAGCCCCATGCATGAACGCCGTAGGTGTAGCTGCCGTAGTCCTGAACCTTTGTCATGGCTTGCGCTCCCGTTTCAAGCCGATGGCACTGCGCGACCGGCAGACCACCATCGCGCGAGGGAGGGAGCGGGGCTGTTACCTGGGGAACAGCAGGAAGCCCGCCAGCGTGAACCGGCGGGCTTCCTGTTCTAATTCGATGCTGCGCCGGTTATGGCTTTTTCAGACAAAGTCCAATCGTGGGAGCCGTGGCGCATTTTGCGCCGTCGGCCACGCCGCCACTCGGGCAGAACACCGAGACCAGCATTTCGCTGGACTCGCAGCTCGCCGCGCCGTCGCCTTGCACAGCACGAACATTCACTGCTGCCGGATCCCCCTTGTCGCCCTTTGCGCCTTTCTCTCCCAGGGCGCCTTGTGGACCTTGCGGGCCCTGTGCCCCCGGTTGACCTTGAGCCCCGGCTTGGCCTTGAGGCCCGGCTTGACCTTGAGCTCCGGCCTGGCCCTGCGCACCGGGCACGCCCTGGACGCCCTGCGCCCCCTGCGGTCCGGCTGGTCCCTGCGGGCCCGTCTCGCCCTTGGGGCCAGGGTCTCTGCCGCACGCGGCGAGCGTCAGCGCCATGCCGACGGCCAGTATCGGAAAAATCCTCATGCGAATCTCCCTGTCCAAATCCGACCGTTGATGGTCGCGACCTTCCATCACTATGC
>JACDAG010000568.1 GCA_013695565.1 Bradyrhizobium sp. | reverse complement strand
GTATAGGGGTTGTTCGGTCCCTTGTTCTGGCAATTGGCGTTCGGATAGAACTGCGCGCAATGGCCGGGGTTGTAGATCACTTCTTGAGCCGCAACCGGGGTTGCAGCCGCCGCGGACAAGAGGGCTGCTACGCCCGGCAAAGCTAATCTCGACATGGATATTCTCCTCAAAGGATGGATGAAGCACGCGCCGAATTCCTGGCGTAAGTGCAATTTGGTGTTCAATGACTGGCTCGTGCAGCTAGTGCGGTCCGTGTCGGAAAGGTTGACCCGGAGTTGCGCCGGCGAGGCCCGCGGCATACCGAAAATGGGTGGTTCTGCGGCATCTGGCTATTTCCACGTGACGGGATAGCGCGACCGTCGTACGATCCGTTCGCGGGTTCCACGGTTATCGGAGCGTTAACAACGGGACTGATTTTCGTGCTTCGGCCGCCAAATCGACGCAGTAAGGTGCTTTCCAGTTGAAAAGCCAACCGGCGTTGACTACGGAAGAACTGCATCCCGAACAGGTTCTGGAGTTTGACTGGCGTGCCTCAACAAAGGACGGGTGAAGTTCAGGGATTCTCGAGCAGCAAGTTGACAGTGCTGCGGAAGCATCCCTATTTTTCCGATCTTGAGCCTGAGGCTTTCGACCAACTCTGCCGTTACGCCAAACACGTGACGCTGAAGCGGGGAGCGGCGATCTTCTCCAAGGGAGATCCCGGCAACAGCTTGTTTGCCGTGATCTCCGGCACGGTGAAGATCAGTATCTCGTCGCCTGATGGCCGCAACGCCATCCTTAACCTGATCGGCGCTGGCGAGATCTTCGGTGAAATCGCGCTGCTGGACGGCTCGGCGCGCTCCGCCGACGCCATCGCGAACAATGCTTGCGAACTCTTCACCATCGACCGCCGTGAGTTCATTCCCTTCGTGCGCAGCCAGCCGGGGCTGGCGATGAAGTTTATCGAGTTGTTGTGTACGCGAATTCGCTGGACCAGCGATCAGGTCGAGCAGGTGATCCTTCAGAACCTGCCGGGACGGTTGGCCAGCGCGTTGCTTCGCCTGACCGAAAAGCACAAGCTTGCGCCGCAAGGCCGGACCATTGCGATCACGCAGCAGGAAATCAGCGAGATGGTCGGCATGACGCGGGAAAGCATCAACAAGCAGTTGCGAGCCTGGGCGGCACGAGATTGGGTGCGGCTCGAGCACGGTGCAATCGTTGTGCTGAAGGCCGAACCGCTCCAGAGCCTGGTCGATGCCGGGTCGGGTGACGAAGGCGAATAGCGGACGGAGCGCGCGCTGGCAGGATCGTCGGCGCATCTCACAAGGGGGTGAACGTGGGCGAGATGTGAAGCAATTCACACAGGTCGCGCATGTGCAGCTGTAAGCCGTCTTCCAGGAGCACATCCGCACACGGGAGGCATCCATGCAAGGTCCGGTCGAAAAGAAACCCCGAGATGGCCGAAGCGTCTATCGGAATTGGGACGTCAAGCTGTTTGCTCTGCCCGTTCTGCTCGCAACCGCATTGATTGGTTTCGTGGTCAGTCATCCCGGCGTATCAAAGTGGGTCGCGGACGCCGTTCAGGCTGAATTTGTCGGCACGGACCTCGTGCCGGATCTCGCTCCGCCCGCGCGCCTTGCCATGCCGAAGAACGAAATCCGGACCGTCAAAGCCTATTGAGGCAATGCCGTGCGGCTCAGAGGTCGAACACGGCCACCGCGCGGATCGGAGACGCCGTTCCGCCACGCCACTTCATTGGCAGGCCGATGAAGGTGAATTGTCCCTTGCCAAGCAGCGCCTCCAGATTGCACAGGCTCTCGATGTGGGTGATGTCGAGGTCAAGACAGGCCTTGTGAACGAGCGCATTCACGTCGCCCTCCGGCCCGGGCCGCATCGAGTCGATCCCGAAATGCACGATGCCCTGCCTTGCCAGCCATTCGGTCGCGGCGACATTCACGCCCGAATTGTCGTTTGAATATTCCTTGCGCGGGAAGGTGCGTTCGTGATGGCCGGTGCAGAGCAACACGGTGCCGTCCTTCGGCACAGGCGCGCCGGCCTTTGTTACGGCCGCCTCGAGATCGGCGGGCGCGATCTCGGCGCGCGGCGCAATGTGGCGCAGGTCGAGGCAGATGCCCGGGACGATACATTTCTCCAGCGGATACTTGTCGATCGATATGCCGCTCTTGCCAAAATGCAGGGGCGCGTCGATGTGGGTGCCGGCATGGTCGACCATCGAGATGAACATCGAGGCAAGTCCATGCACGTTGCCGGATTCGGCAAACGATTCTTCATGGGTCTTCCAGACACCATGCATCACCGGAGGGTGGCCCGGATAGCTCGGGGTGCGGTGATAGAGCTCTCGGCTCAGATCGACGATCTTCACAGTAATTTCCTTTTTGAACAGGCGGCTATTTCGGAGCGTTCATAAAACCTGCGCGCTCGCGTTGTTTTTGTTGTCCTGCGCCGATCAGCAAACCGATCAACTCCTGCGCTTGGGGCGCGTGCGCGGCCTTCGTGGTGACGCCAGCCGTGTACATGGTTGCGAGTTCGCAGCCCGGCGGCAGCGCACCTGACAACAATACGCCCTTGGTGCTGATGATCTCGGTCGACTGCGTGCAGCCGATCGGGCGCCGCGCATCGGATGCTGCCAATTCGCGCATGGCGGTGGCGCCGTTCGGGAAAATCCTGAGCCGGGCCGCGACCTCGTCGGCAATGCCGAGTTGTGCAAGGACTCTCGCGACGTGAATTCCGGCCGTTGATGCCTTGGTGTCCGGTACGAAGATCGCATCCGATACCAGCAAGCACTCGCGTAACCCTGCAGCATCCTTTGCTGTAACAAGGGGATCGCCGGCGCGGACGGCGAGAGCGGTCTCAACCAGGCCAATATCCGTGATTGAAGAGGCTGTCACCAGCTTCTCTTCGGCCAGCGTTGCCACGATGGCCGCCGTCAGAATGACGATGTCAGTCGGTGTGTCCTGGCGCAATTTGTCGGCCATGGCGCCGACCGCACCGAATTCTCCCGCAATATCGAATCCGGTCCGCGCCTTGAATGCGGGTGTGAGGCTTGCCACCAAGCCCTGCGCTGCGCCACCGCTCAGGATGTTCAGGCTATTCATGAGGCCGATTCCATTGCGGCAATGAGACTGCCGCGCGTGATCGGAAGCTGGCGCACACGCACGCCGAGCGCATCGAACACGGCATTGGCAATGGCCGCGGTGACCGGGCCGTGGGCAGCTTCGCCGGCGCCGACCGGGTCTATCTCAGACCGCTGGATCAGTTCGACCTCGATGTCCGGCACCTCGCTGAAGCGCAGGATCGGATATTCCGTCCAGTTGGTGCTGGTGATGCGCTGGCGGTCGAAGCGGACGCGTTCCTTCAAAACCCAGCTTGTGGCCTGAATGGCGCCGCCTTCGATCTGGTTGATGACGCCATCGGGATTGATGGCTTCGCCGACGTCGACCGCCAAGGTGAGCTTCCGGACGCGTATTGCCTCGGCGCCCTCGATCTCCGCGATCGCGGCGCAATAGGCGCCGGTGTTTTTGTAGCGGGCAAAGGCGATGCCGTAGCCGATCCCCGGCTGCTTCTCGGGCTTCCATCCCGCTCGCTTTGCGGCGGCGCGGATTACATCCTTTGCGCGCTCATCCCCCAGATGGCGTAACCGGAAGGCGACGGGATCTTCGCCCCGCTCAGCGGCTATCTCGTCGAGCAACGACTCGATCGCAAAGACATTTCCCTGTGCGCCCAGCGTCCGCAGTGCGGACGTGCGGATCGGCATTGTCGTCAGCCAATGGCTTTCGATCTGCCAGGACGGGAAATCATAGAGCGGTACGGCGTTGCGATCACCGCCACCGCCATTGGCTTGCGGTGGATTGGTTGAGATCATCCGTGGAAACGGATGCTCAAGTTCGTATCCGGCCAGCAGCGCAGGCTGCGCAGCACGGCCCGGGCGCGCCGCGTGGCCATTGCTCCAGATCGAGTGACGCCAGTCGATGATTTCCTCCTCGGCATCGAGATCGGCCTCGATCTCAATCGCCATGGCAGCACCAAAAGGTGCATCCGACATCTCGCCTTCGCGCGACCATTGTACGCGCACGGGTCTGCCG
>JACDAG010000565.1 GCA_013695565.1 Bradyrhizobium sp. | reverse complement strand
GTTCGGTGAGTCCTTCCCCTGACAGCGCCACCTGGATGATCGGCACGGTCGAGGCGCTGTAGTTGAGGATCAGCGGCGGAGTCGCCCCGGGCGGCAGCTGCCTGACGATCGTTTGCGCGATCGCCGTCACCTGGGCGTTGGCAGTACGGATATCGACATTGGGCTGGAAGAAAATCTTGACGATCCCGATGCCGGTATAGGAATTGGCGACGATATGCTCGATGTCATTGACGGTCGTCGTCAGCGAGCGCTGGAAGGGCGTCACGATACGCCCCGACATCTGGTCCGGTGGCAGCCCAGTGTAATTCCAGACCACCCCGATCACGGGAATCCGGATTTCGGGAAAGATATCGGTCGGCGTCCGCAGCGCCGCCAGCGGTCCGATGATCAGCAGCAGAAGTGCGAGCACGACGAAAGTATAAGGCCGGCTCAGCGCAATACGGACCAGTGCGATCATCGACCAGGCATTCCAATAGCCGCGGAGAGACGAGAATTGGCGCCCCTGCAAAAGCCAATTCGTCGGGGGCTGATTTACCCGAAAAACGCCCAAAAGGCCAACAGGGGCGCTATCGCTGCCCCTTCACTTCCCCGGCATAGTTACTGGCCCTCGGCGGGGGTTAGCGCGTCCAACCAACCGGATGGTGGATACGGTAGAACTACGGAGCAGGCGATCGCTTCGCAAAATTCGGTAGCCAAATGCAAAGCCCGGCCCTTCTGGAGGGCGGGCTTTCGTCTTGTCACTTCGTTCTGATCAGGCCGCGCGCACCGAGTCGAGGAACTTGCCGACCTCTTGCTTGAGGCGGTTGCTGTCGCCGGACAGCGACTGCGCGGCCGAAAGGACCTGGCTGGAGGCCGAACCGGTCTCGCTGGCGCCGCGCTGCACGTCGGTGATGTTCGACGACACCTGTTGCGTGCCGTGGGCGGCCTGCTGCACGTTGCGCGAGATTTCCTGGGTTGCCGCGCCCTGCTCTTCCACCGCCGCCGCGATGGTCGAAGAAATCTCCGACAGCTTTTCGATGGTGCCGCTGATTTCCTTGATCGCGTTCACCGAGTCCTGGGTCGCCGCCTGGATGCCGGTGATCTGCTGGCCGATCTCGCCGGTGGCCTTGGAGGTCTGCTCGGCCAGCGCCTTCACTTCCGAAGCCACGACCGCGAAACCGCGGCCGGCTTCACCGGCGCGCGCCGCTTCGATGGTGGCGTTGAGCGCCAGCAGATTGGTTTGTTCGGCGATGGTATTGATCAATTCGACCACGTCGCCGATGCGGCTCGCCGCTTTCGACAATTGGCTAACGCGGTCATTGGTGGTGCGGGCCTGATCGACGGCGGCATTGGCCATCCGCGCCGATTCCTGCACCTGGCGGCTGATCTCGTTGACCGACGAAGACAGCTCTTCCGTGGCTGACGCCACCGATTGCACGTTGGTAGAAGCTTCCTCGGAAGCTGCAGCAACCATCGTCGTCAGTTCCTGGGCGCGCTCGGCATTCGCCGTCAGCGTGCCGGCGGAAGCTTCCAGTTCGCCAGAGGCCGACGACACCGTCTCGACGATCTCGCCGACCGCGGTTTCGAAGGTATCGGCGAGCTTGATCATGTCGTCCTTGCGTTGCCGGGCGGCGACCTGGTCCTGCTTGATCTTGGCCTCGGCTTCGTCGCGCGCCTTCTGTTCGGCATTTTCTCTGATGATTGTGACCGTCTTGGCGAGATCGCCGATCTCGTCGCCGCGCTTGGCGCCGGGAATTACCACATCGAGATTGCCGCCGGCCATCTCACCCAGCGCACCGTTGAGGCGCATCATCGGGCGCGAAATCCCGATGAAGGAAAACACCATCGATGCGAACAGCGCGATCATCACCACGGCGCCCATTGCGAGGCTGACTCGGCTGGCGCGATCGGTCTCGGCGGCGGCCTCTTCCTTGGAAGTGACGTAATTTTTGCGCGAGGTATCGATCTGGCTATCCATCAGAGCGCCGGCCTCAAGCGCATACTTGACGGTCCGGTTGGCGATGATGTCCGCCTTCAGTTCCTCGGTCTTGACGACTTCATCATTGGCGGCGAGGAAACGTTTAACAATCTGGTCCAGCGAGCTGATCACTACCAGCAGTTCGCGGTCATCGGCCTCGCCCCGCAGCAAGTTGAAATTGGCCTTGAGTGCCGCCTGGGTCTTGGTGATCTGGGCGATCAGGCTGGTATCGCCGGTGGCGGTGAGCCGCCAGACCATGGCACGCAGTGAGTTCACCTTGGCGTCGGCGCCATGCAGCAGCTTTTCGATCTCGAGCTTGTTGTCGAGCTTGGCCAGCGCCGGCGAAGTCAGTTGGGTCTCGATCGCCTTGGTCCATTCATTTGAGATGGCCGAACGCTTGTCGATCTGGGCAAGGACGGTGGCCTGGGCTTTCGCCAGCTCATCGACGCCTGCGGCGTAGGAACCCATCAACGATTTGATTTTTGCCAAACGCTCCCTGGTATCCTGTCGCTGCGCGGTCGCCTCCGCATCCTCCAGGGCCTTGATTTCGGCGGCCTTGAATCGGTTGAGATCTACGACGTTCTTTTCGACGTCGGCCGGTTTGGTCGCCAGGCGGATATTGCGTGCGGCAAGCTCGATCTGCCGCCCGTTCAAATTCGCGGCGATAGCGGCATCGATCACCCGCTGCGATCGGTCGGCACGGCTGTTTGCCGCTTCCACTGCCTGTTCCGATATCATCTGGTTGGCCACCATGCCGCCCGCCAGCAAGATGCCGACCGCGCCGGCCAGCCCCAGTTTGTAACCGATGCGATTGAGCTTGATCATGTCAGCGAACCCCAGATTTCCCCAAACGTGCCGTTGGCGAGGCAATTGGAAGCCCGCAACCAACGCGTGCACGCCGCAAAAGATAGTGTCAGTTCTAAACAAGACTGGTTAATTTTGACTCTTTGGAGCGACCAGGCGGCCGTCGGATTTGTCGCAGCCAGACAAAAAAGCCCGGCTCCCCAAGGGGGAACCGGACTCTGTTTATCAGTCGGGTGTCAGGCTGCCCGAACCGAGTCCAGGAACTTGCCGACCTCCAGCTTGAGGCGGTTGCTGTCGCCCGACAGCGACTGCGCCGCGGACAGCACCTGCGAGGAGGCCGAGCCGGTCTCGCTGGCGCCGCGCTGGACGTCGGTGATGTTGGCGGAAAC
>JACDAG010000526.1 GCA_013695565.1 Bradyrhizobium sp. | reverse complement strand
GATATAGGGGAACAGGCCAACACGCGCGATCGGCGCAAAATCGTCAATTGGGGAATACTGGATGGATTTGAGCAGGCTGGGGTTGGCGGCATGCGTGGACGAGCCGCCGAACATCAGGGTGTAGCCGTCCGGCGCGGAACGCGCGGTCGCAACCGCACCGATCGCTCCGCTCGCGCCCGCCCGGTTTTCGACCACGATGGTTGTCTTGAGCACTTCGGCGAGCCGTTGGGTGACAATTCGCGCCACGCCATCGGTGCCGCTTCCCGGGCCGAACGGAACAATGACGGTGATCCGCTTGGCGGGATATGTTTGCGCCGTTGCGATGTCGCCAACGGCAAGAACCATTGCGAAAGCAAGTATGATACGGCGCGCGGATCGGCTCCAGATGTTCACGGTCGATTCCCCGGTGATGAAAGCTGGGTATGGCCGTAAAAAAGCAACGGCGCGCAGTGGCCGAAAAGATCGGTTACGCCGGATGTTTGGCGCGGGCGCTCAAAACGCTCTTTGTCACCGACCGCCGATGCGGATTGCCGCATGGCCCGACGTTCATAGCGGTTGAAATACGAACTGGCTACACTTGTCAGCGGGATGCATGTTTGAAAAGCGCAGGCCGGGGACCCTTGCGGCCCTTCGCGCAAATTTCGTCCTGCGCCATTCGGTGAAACAATTGACCGGAGCGAGTCTTGAGGGCCTTCTGTAGCGTCTCAAATAACGGAAGGAACCTGTCATGAGCGAGTTGTTCGAAAAGGGATTGAAGGGCCGCAAGGAAGTGCTCGGCGAGGATTATGTCAACAAATCCCTTGCCGGCGCCGACGAATTCACCCGGACGATGGCGGAGTGGTCGACCGAATTCTGCTGGGGCGCGTTGTGGACGCGGCCGGGGCTGGACCGCCGCACCCGCTCAATCGTCAATCTGGCAATGCTCGGCGCGCTGGGACGTCCGCATGAACTGAAGTTGCACGTCAAGGGCGCCTTGAAGAACGGCGTCACCAAGGACGAGATCAAGGAGATATTGCTCCAGGTCGGCGTCTATTGCGGCATCCCGTCGGGAATCGACGCCTTCCGAAACGCGCGCGAGGCGTTCAACGAGGTCGAAGCCGGGAAGTGAGGTAACCGCCGCCGACGGTTGTTCCGCTCGGCGACGATGGAAGCGTTGCCTTCCCATGCGCGCCGAGCTGAGTTATCTCGTCGGCTCGGCCGCGCGACTGCTCAGGCGAGCTTGATACCGAATTTGCCAGTTGTTCCGAGCCGCTATAGGATCGTCTGCGATTAAAAAATAGCAACGAAATAATGCCTTGGTCGACGAGCTCTCCGTTGAGCCCAAACGCCGCCACGGCGCGATCGGCTGAAGCGAATCGGAAAATCGTCATGGCGAACCCCACCCTGCAACGGCCCTATAAGGGCGTATTCCCGGTCGTGCCGACGGTGTTCGACGGCGACGGCCGGCTTGATCTCGATGGCCAGAAGCGTGCCGTCGACTTCATGATCGACGCCGGCTCGCAAGGGTTATGCATCCTCGCCAATTTCTCCGAACAGTTCGTGCTGACCGACGCCGAGCGCGACACCGTACTCGATGCGGTGCTGAAGCACGTCGCGGGCCGCGTTCCCGTCATCGTCACGACGACGCATTTTGCCTCGCACATCTGCGCCGAACGCTCGCGGCGGGCCGAGCAGGCCGGGGCCGCCATGGTGATGGTGATGCCGCCCTATCATGGTGCGACCATCCGGGTCGGGGAGAGCGCGATTTACGAGTTCTTCCGCACCGTTTCGGACGCGATCTCTATACCGATCATGATCCAGGATGCGCCGGTCGCCGGCACGCCGCTATCGGCCGCCTTCCTCGCCCGCATGGCGCGCGAACTCAGGAATATCGCCTATTTCAAGATCGAGACGCCGCAGGCCGCCGCCAAGCTCCGTGACCTGATTGCACTTGGTGGTGAGGCGATCGAAGGTCCGTGGGACGGCGAGGAGGCGATCACACTGATGGCCGACCTCGATGCCGGCGCCACCGGCGCGATGACCGGCGGCGGTTACCCCGACGGCATCCGAGAGATCACCGATCCATATTTCGCCGGCCGCCGTGACGAGGCGGTTGCTGCCTATGAACGCTGGCTGCCGCTGATCAACTATGAGAATCGCCAGTGCGGCCTGATCGCATGCAAGGCGCTGATGAAGGAGGGCGGTGTCATCAGGCACGAAACCGTCCGTCTTCCGCTCCAGCCGCTGCATCCGGCCGTTCGCGCGGGCCTGATCGAAATCGCGAGCCGGCTTGGCGCGCGGGTGCTGCACTGGGGCAAGTGAGCCGCTGCCATCGTTCCTCGCAGGTCGGGAAAAGCTGAATTGACCATCCGCCTCGCTATCGTCGGTCTCGGCAAGATCGCCAGGGATCAGCACCTCCCCGCGATTGCCGGCACCGACGGTGTCGAGCTTGCCGCGATTGCCGACCCCAACGGCGGCATCGACAGCACAGCGCATTTCGCGACGCTCGATCAACTGCTGGCCGACGCACCTGATATCGACGCCGTTGCGATCTGCACGCCTCCCCAGGCACGGAGCGCGCTGGCGGCGGCCGCGTTGAAGGCCGGCAAGCATGTGCTGCTGGAAAAGCCTCCGGGCGCGACCGTCAGTGAACTCGACCCCCTGATCGCGACTGCCCGGCAAACCGGGCGCACGCTGTTTGCGGCCTGGCATTCCCGCTTCGCGCCGGCGGTCGAGCCCGCGCGAAATTTTCTCGCCGATCGCCGGATCAAATCGGTGGTCGTCGAATGGAAGGAGGATGTCAGGGTATGGCATCCCGGCCAGGCCTGGATCTGGGAGCCGGGCGGGCTCGGCGTGTTCGATCCCGGCATCAACGCGCTTTCGATCCTCACCCGCATCCTGCCGCGGCCGTTCTTTTTGACCCGCTCCGAGTTGTCGTTCCCACAAAATCGCGCGGCGCCGATTGCAGCCGATCTCGCGTTCTCGGACGAGGTGGGGACGCCGATCCGCGCTGAATTCGACTTCCGGCAGACCGGTCCGCAGACCTGGGATATCCGCATCGAGACCGATGCCGGGTGGTTGACGCTCTCTGCCGGCGGCAGCCGCCTCATCCACGACGGCCGCATCCTGGTTGACGAGAAGCAGGCGGAGTATCGCGCGATCTATCGGCGCTTTGTCGAGCTGATCGCAGGCGGCGTGTCCGATGTCGATCTGTCGCCGCTGGTGCATGTCGCCGATGCCTTCATGCTCGGCCGGCGCCGCGATGTCGAACCATTTATCGAGCTGTGATGTGATTCAGTCGGGAAATCATCAATGACGAAAGTGGCGCGCAAGATTTTCGGCCATCTCCCCGATGGTACCGCGATTGAAGCCGTGCGATTGCGCGGCGACAATGGATTCGAGGTGCGCCTCATCACCTATGGCGCGGCGCTGCAGTCCATCTTCGCGCCTGACCGGACCGGGCGCCTCGCTGACGTCGTTCTCGGCCGCGAAGACCTGGCAGGCTATCTCGCGGTCCGCCGCTTCCTCGGGGCAACGGTCGGCCGCTACGCCAACCGGATCGCCAACGGCACATTCGAACTGGACGGTGAGCGCTTTCGATTGCCGACCAATGACGGAGCCAATGCGCTGCATGGCGGGCTGTCAGGGTTCGACCGCAAACCGTGGACCATCACCGCGATGGGCGAAACTCCCACGCCTTTCGTCACGCTGTCCTATGTCAGTCCGGACGGCGAGGAGGGATATCCCGGCACATTGAAAACCGACATCACCTATCGCATCTCCGGCGGCACCGAGCTTTCGATTGAATTCTCAGGGGTGACCGACAAGCCGACCGTCGTCAATCTGACCAACCACAGCTTCTTCAATCTTGCTGGCGTCGAGTCAGGTGGCGGTATTCTCGACCATCGGGTCATGATCGCGGCGGATACCTATTTGCCCGTGAGCGCAGCCGGAATTCCGCTGGATGCGCCCGGCAAGGTCGATGCTACGCCGTTCGATTTTCGGGAACTTCATCCCGTCGGGGCGCGCCTGCGCGACGCATACGAACAGGTGCAGATCCGACAGGGCTACGATCACAATTTCTGCCTGCGTGGCGGCGCCGTCAGCGAGCCGCACTTTGCCGCCCGCGTCGAAGATCCCGGCTCGGGCCGCGTCCTCGAACTCTGGACCAACCAG
>JACDAG010000517.1 GCA_013695565.1 Bradyrhizobium sp. | reverse complement strand
GTTTCCGGCCGCGGCAGGATCGCGCGCATCACGGCCAGATAGGCCGCGAGGCTTGCAACCAGCCAGATCGCAAGGCCCCACGCATAGGGAAATGCGGCCACCAGGGCGGCGATGGCAAAGAAGAACGGCGGATAATGCCAGCCGTAGAACGGCACCTTGCGGCCGTCGAACAGGGCCTTCTCGGCCGCGTGCTGGAGTTTTGGCGAATAGGCGTCCGCGGCGCGGCCCTGCCAGGTCAGCGCGCCGGCGGCGTAGACGTTGGCGAAATCAGTGCCGATCGGCCGGCCGTTGCGGTCGAGCAGGCGGTCGGAGGCGGCGATCCAGCCGGCGAAGACCAGGGCGAACAGGCCGAGCAGGATCAGGCAGTAGCCGCGGATGCGCGCCGCCGTCAGCCATTCGCCCGTTCGCAGGCCCTGCCAGAACGGGTGCCAGAATCCTCGTCCGAACCCTTGCCAGATATGAGTCATTTCGGCGCAGAATTTTTCCAAATATTGCGCGACCGTACCGGCGCTCCTTTAAGGTTCCCTAAAGTTCTGATCTTTCGGACCAAGCTTCTTGCGATGCAGCGCGCCGCGCTTTAGGGTGCGCCGATCCCAATATTTGGAATCGCGGATCAATCCCGAAACGGGCACCTTGGTGTGCCCAGCCATGCCATTCCAGGAGATGATGATGCCTTTTCTGTCCGCTGCGCTCGACCGTGTGAAGCCGTCCGCGACGATCGCGGTCACGGATAAAGCACGTGCGCTGAAAGCGGCAGGCCGCAACGTCATCGGCCTTGGCGCAGGCGAGCCCGATTTCGACACGCCGGCCAACATCAAGCTCGCGGCGATCCACGCCATCGAGGCTGGCAAGACCAAGTACACCGCGGTCGACGGCATTCCCGAGCTGAAGGAGGCGATCATCGCCAAGTTCCAGCGCGAGAACGGCCTGACCTACAAGCCGAACCAGATCATCATCGGCACCGGCGGCAAGCAGGTGCTCTACAACGCGCTGATGGCGACCATCAATCCCGGCGACGAGGTCATCATTCCCGCGCCCTATTGGGTCAGCTATCCGGAAATGGTGGCGCTCGCCGGCGGCGTGCCGGTATCCATCGTCTGCACCGCGGCGCAGGGCTTCAAGCTGCAGCCCGACGCGCTGGAAAAGGCGATCACGCCGAAGACCAAATGGATCATCCTCTGTTCACCGTCGAACCCGACCGGCGCTGCTTACTCGCGAGCTGAGCTGAAGGCGATCACCGACGTGCTGGTGAAGCATCCGAATGTCTGGGTGATGACCGACGACATGTACGAGCACCTGGTCTATGACGACTTCGTGTTCACGACGCCGGCGCAGATTGAGCCGAAACTGTACGACCGCACGCTGACGGTGAACGGTGTCTCCAAGGCCTATTGCATGACCGGCTGGCGCATCGGTTACGCCGGCGGCCCCGCCGATCTGATCAAGGCGATGGCGACGATCCAGTCGCAGTCGACCTCGAACGCGTCGTCGATCTCGCAGTGGGCGTCAGTCGAGGCGCTCAACGGTCCGCAGGATTTCATCCCCGCCAACAACAAGGTGTTCAAGGAGCGCCGTGACCTCGCGGTGGCGATGCTGAACCAGGCCAAGGGCATCGAGTGCCCGCGGCCCGAGGGCGCGTTCTACGTCTATCCGTCCTGCGCCGGCACCATCGGCAAGACCTCGCCGTCCGGCAAGGTGATCGAGAACGACGAAGACTTCGTCACCGAACTGCTGGAAACCGAAGGCGTCGCGGTCGTGCAGGGTTCGGCGTTCGGTCTCGGACCGGCGTTCCGGATTTCCTACGCCACCAAGACAAGCGATCTCGAAGAAGCCTGCAAACGCATCCAGCGCTTTTGCGGCAATTTGAGATAGCGCGTTTCCAGATGGAGCCTGTCCGCATGTCATGCGGGACAGGTTCCATTTTACGTCCAACGAAACGCGTCGGAAAAAAGGCGTGTCAAATCACATCACGCATCAGGCGTTTGATGTTTTGAAGTCTTCTTCTTGAAGCGCCATGTTTTGAACACGGCGCTTTCTTCCTGTCCCCCCGCACATTGAATTCATCAAGCGGGGACGCACATGCTTTTATCGAAACGCCTTACGACCTTCGGCATCGCCATCGCAGCGCTGATCACGCCGATCGCCAGCGTGGACGCAGCTCCGCCGGTGCGCGCCGGTATCCTGCAATGCCAGGGCGGCCAGAATGTCGGCTATGTCGTCGGCTCCGTGACCAGCCTCGAATGCGTGTTCAAGAGCGAGGGCCGCCGGCCCGAACCCTACATCGCCACCGTGCGCCGCTATGGCCTCGAT
>JACDAG010000512.1 GCA_013695565.1 Bradyrhizobium sp. | reverse complement strand
GCTTCTCGATCTTGCGCACGGCGTGCAGCACCGTGGTGTGGTCGCGCCCGCCGAAGCGGCGGCCGATCTCGGGCAGCGACCGCAGCGTCAGGGTTTTCGCCAGGTACATCGCGACCTGGCGCGGGCGCACCACATTGGCGGTCCGCCGGGAGGACAACAGGTCCGAGCGGCTGACATTGTACTGCCGGGCCACCACCCGCTGGATGTCCTCGATCTTGATCCGCTTCGGCTCCTGCGGACGGATCAGGTCGCGGACTTCGCGCTCGGCCATTTCCAGCGTCACCGGCTGGGCGTTGAGCTTGGAGTGGGCGAGCAGCCGGTTGATGGCGCCTTCGAGATCCCGGCCATTATGGGTGATGGTGCGGGCGAGATAATCCAGCACCGGTTCCGGCACGTCGAAGCTCGCGTGATGGGCACGGGCCGCGGCCACGCGCGATTTGAGGATGCCGAGCCGCAGTTCTTCGCCGAGCGAACCCATCTCCACGACGAGGCCGCCGGCCAGCCGCGAGCGCACGCGATCATCGAGGCTTTCGAGATCGGACGGCGGCCGGTCGGCCGCGATCACGACCTGGCGGCCGGCATCGATCAGCGCGTTCAGCGTATGGCAGAACTCGGCCTGGGTCGATTTGCCCTGCAGGAACTGCAAATCGTCGATCACGAGCACGTCGATGCCGCGCAGCGCTTCCTTGAACGCCAGCGCCGTCTGCGTCTTCAGCGCCGCGACGAAGCCGTACATGAACTTCTCGGCGGTGAGATAGAGCACCTTGCGCTCATTGCCGGAATTGCCGGCCCACGTGACCGCCTGCAGCAGATGGGTTTTGCCGAGGCCGACACCGGCGTGAATATAGAGCGGGTTGAACATCACGGCATCGCCGCGGCGTCCTTCGGCGACCTGACGAGCCGCCGCATGCGCCAGCGTGTTGGAGCGGCCGATCACGAAGCTTGCAAACGTCAGACGCGGATCGAGCGGCGAGCCGCCGAGCGCATCATGGCTTGCTGAAACCGGCGCGGTCGCGGTGGCGCGCAGTTCTTGCGCGGGCCGGCCAGCCGCGTGATCGACGCGGCGCTGGTCGGCGGGAGCCGGGGCTTCCTTTACGGGCGCTGCACAGCGCATAGCGGTGCGCACGGTGAGGTCGATCCGGTGCACTTCCGGCATCTCGGCCTGCCAGCAGGTGAGCACGCGATCGGCGTAATGGGCCTGGATCCAGCTCTTGAGGAACCGGGTCGGAACCGACAGATGGACGCTTTCGTCCTGCACGCCTTCCAGATCCATGCGCGCAAACCAGCTCGTATAGACGTCCTCGCCCACGGTCGTCCGCAACCGACCCTTCACCCGCGACCAGCGATCCTGTTCCGTATTTGTCATTGCTGTCATTGCTTGAGAACTTTTCTGAGAGAGTAATGTTTCTGTGAAATCGCCTTGCAGGGTTCCTGCCAACAGGGGGGCTGCAAGGCGTGACCTCAAGCGGGGCTTCAATTCCGGACATAGATCGGCCGTTCGGCGCGAACGCCGTCGGTCAAATCAGCGATGGAAATTGAAGTGTTCCCGCGAAGTCAGCGCGTACTCGACGGTCTTTCCGGAGTTCGCACAAAAGAGTGGTTGGAATGGCTTCCCAGGGTAACCGATACGGTCTCGTGTGAAATTCGCGCGTCGAATGCCGCGATGATTCCGTAAAGCATACTACCTCCCCCTCTCGCCGCGAGAACGCGGCGAGTTGTCATGTCGCAAGTGTTTTTCAAAGTCAGTCTGCCGCTACTGGACACCGAATGCCCAGCGCTGCCGCCGCCGCGTAACCTCAGTCTGCCGTCATCAACACGTTCGCGAGCTACGCGTTCCCAACTGCTGCGATTGCCGAAAGCTGCCTTATCTCTCTAGTCCCGACACACGAAACCCGCACGTCACGCCTGAGAAATTTAGACACAGAACAACCGCTCTCATATTGCTATGAGTTACCAACTTAGCACCGCTTGGAAAGCGTCGCTAACGCGCACACCGCCGCCGATTTGCACGTCCGCCCTTGGGTCTCAAACCGCGCTGATCTGGAGAGCCTTGGGCGTCGCGAACGCCACTAGATGTACACCAAGCAAAAATCCTGACAATCCGTGAATCGACGCGCTCGAACGAGTCTTCGGCTGTGTTGCAGCGCTGCAATCGCAAGGCTGGAAAGCAAGCTTCTGAATCCGTGCACAGAATCCCGCGCGTGACAAAATGCGCCACGCCTGCAAAAAATTTTCATAAAATTTTTACTTAAGTTCGTTAGCGGGCCGGTTTTCGAACCGCTTGCGCTCGCTATGTTTGTAAGTGACTAGCGAAGCGAAGTTTTTCGCGGTTGTTTTTCAGGGTAACTCCCGCGCGGAGTTTTATGACAGGAGGCGCGGGCTTTAGCCGGGATGCGCAACAACACTGCCTTCGTCTCGCGTCTGCACACAGCATTGCCGGTGCAATAAGAAGCACCGCGTAGATTTACGGGCATGAAGAAATATGACACGCGCCCGGCTGTGCAGCAACGGGACAGTTGAACGGGACAAAAGAAAAGCCCGGCGCGAGGCCGGGCTTCCTTGACGAATATTTTTTTCTGTCAGCTCATTTCGCGAGCTTGGCGATCTGGTGCGTCAGGCGTGACACCTTCCGGCTCGCGTTGTTCTTGTGAATGATATTGCGCTGGGCGGCTTGCATCAGCTCCGGTTCCGCATTCTTCATCGCCTTCAACGCTGCATCGCGGTCGCCACTCTTGATGGCTTCCTCGACGGTGCGAACCGCACCGCGCATCTGGGTGCGACGCGACTTGTTGACGATGGTGCGGCGGGCAATCTTGCGGGTCGCCTTTTTGGCGGAAGTGGTATTGGCCATGTTCTCAACTATCCTTCGGCTGTCATCGCTCGGGTGGTCGGGCTTGAGCGCGCCGGCCGTTCAAATTGCGTGATCGACATTGGTGTGTTTCAGGATGTTCTTGAAGGTGCCATGCAAGAGAGCCAAAAATACTCCCACCGCGCCGCTGCTCAAAGAACAGCGGCGGCGGGATTGCGCCCGCCGCCATTGGGGGTCTTATAGAGGGCGAGTTCTGCACCGTCAACGCTTTCCGGACCCTCCAAAATTAAGAGATTCCGGCCGCATTTGGCCCATAAGGTGCTGATGAGGTTGAATTTATCAGGGACCCCCGCTATTGGGCTGACGGCCCTTCGGGCCCGACACATATAAGGTGACGCATGATCCGCGGTTTCTTCCGGCTTATTGGCCTGCTGCTCCTGGCCGGCGGATTTATCTTCATGGTCTATGACGGCGCACGGTTCGTGGCCGACCAGACCCTGCGTTTCACCCGGTTCGGGCAGTTCTGGAACGACATCCACCAGTCCAGCCAGCTGGCGTTCCGTACCTCGGTGGAGAGTGGTGCGCCCTGGCTCTGGAACAGCGTCATCAGGGTCCTGCTCGATCAGCCGGTTTTCGCGGTGCTGGGCGTGCTCGGCATTTTGCTGATGATCCTGTTCCGGCCCCGCAAGCCGCTGATCGGCTATTCGCGGGACTGATAAGGGGCTTGGCCAACAAGGCTGGCCTAACGGGACTACGTCGGTCGGCGTAAAAGGGCGTATATATAGAAGTCAGCTGGCTGCCGCCGTTGCTCGCGTCAGCCGATGTTCCGCCTGGAGGATATCCATGTTGTTCATGCGCAAGACCACCGCGTTGCCAAGTGCCGCTGAGGCGCTGCCGGGCCGTGCCACGCCGATGCCGACCGCGTCAATCCATTTCGTCAACGGCCGCAAGCTGCAGCCGCCTTATCCCGCCGGCTTCGAACAGGCGGTGTTCGCGCTTGGCTGTTTCTGGGGCGCCGAGCGCAAGTTCTGGGAACTGGGCGAGGGCATCTTTGCGACCGCCGTCGGTTACGCCGGCGGCCACACGCCCCATCCGACCTATGAAGAGGTTTGCTCGGGCCGCACCGGCCACACTGAAGTGGTGCTGGTCGTGTTCGATCCGAAGACGAGCTCTTACGAAGCGTTGCTGAAGCGGTTCTGGGAAAATCACAACCCGACGCAGGGCATGCGCCAGGGCAATGATGTCGGCACCCAGTATCGGTCGGCGATCTACACGCTCAGTGACGCGCAGCGCATAGCCGCCGATGCGTCGAAGGCGATCTACCAGAAGGCGCTGGCGGCCAAGGGTCTCGGCGCCATCACCACCGAGATTGCGCCATCAGGCGAATTCTATTTTGCCGAGGACTATCACCAGCAATATCTCGCCAAGAATCCGGCCGGCTATTGCGGACTTGGCGGCACGGGCGTGTCGTGCCCGATCGGCGTCGGCGTGAGCGCCTAGGCCGTCATTGCGAGCAAAGCGACCTGTCCGCCGTAGCTAAACGAGCGAAGGCGGAAGCAATCCACCTCTCCGCGCAGGGGTAGAATGGATTGCTTCGTCGCTTCGCTTCCTTGCACAAACGCGTTGCGTTTGTTGCAGGCAATGACGGAGGGTCTCGCTCCCTTGGGTTCTGCCAAGGCACCCCAAAAAACGCTTTGTTAACCATACCGGTGCAAGACTAGAGTTGTCTCGCTTTGAGGGATGGCTCCGGTGCGGGTTGCGCGCGCGTTTCGATTTTCGATCACTGCGATGATGGCCGCGCTCGCTCTGTCGGGATGCATGCGCACGCCCGGACCCATGGCGGTCGCGCCCCAAGGCATCGACGCCATGACCTATGGCGCGGCGGCGGCCCCGGTCACCGTCGTCGACAATAGCGGCGGCGGCGCCATCAGCGCGTTGCGCGGGTCCTTTGCCCGAGCACCGCGTCCCGTTTACGCGTCAGCGCCCGTGGTTGTCGCGGCACCCGTCGCCTATGCCGAACCGATGCGGTACGACAGCTCCTATCATCTTGATGCCGGCGACAAGCTGCGCGTCGTGGTCTACGGCCAGGAGGGC
>JACDAG010000460.1 GCA_013695565.1 Bradyrhizobium sp. | reverse complement strand
ATCTGGATCGGCGCCGCGAACGCCGCGGCCAGCCGTTCGCCGTTCGGATGCGTGGTGAGTGTCGACCAGTGCTCGTCGTTGGAGCGGATCGCCTCGCGAAACCATTCCTGCTCGGTGACGGAATATCTGGTGTCCTCGACGCGGCTGTGTTTGAGCCTGAGGTCGTAGCTGACATATTCATAGCGGTTGGTCTTTATTTTGCGGTCGCCGGTGATTTCGAGCATTTCAATCACGCCATTGCCGAGCTTATGCCCGGCAAAGAAAGCGCCGTCCGGCCATCCGAACGCCACCCAGGAAATGGTCGGTTGCGACCGCAACTGCGAAAGGAACACCACCTCACGTTTCCCGGCATCGCGGGCATCGAACACCTTTTCAGCGAGTAGCGTCCGCACCGCCATCATCGACGACCGCGCTTCGGTGGTGACCGACTGCAGCTCGTCGCCGACCGCGGACACGATCTGGTCGTTGATGGTGTCGGCCAGGGTCTGGCTGGCCTGCTGGGCGGTGCGCCACCACAGCAGATGCACGCCGACGGCGCTGACGACGATCGACGTCAGCACGAGGGCTGAAATGGCGCTGCGGATACCGATGCGCATGCGGGGTCCTGGTTTGCGGGCTTGTTACCGCAGTACGGAACTACAATAGCGTTTGTTTCACTGTCGAGGCTATCCGCCACATGCCCCAAAACGATAGCACCGCGCGATGGCCGGACACGGCTCTGTGACCACGCTTGACCCGGATTGCGGCGAAACTTCTGGATTACCTGTTCCGTACAAGCCAAGACGGCGCTATGCCTTGCGGCAATTCTCGAAGGTCATGCAATGAGCGATGTTTCCATCCCGGCGGCCCTGGTTGCCGGTCTCGTCAGCTTCCTGTCGCCCTGCGTGCTGCCGCTGGTGCCCCCCTATCTGATCTACCTGACCGGCGCGACCATCGAGCACGTCAACAATGACGAAGCGAAACAGAGTTCGAAGCGCGCGGTAATGACTGCGGCACTGATGTTCGTGCTCAGCTTCACCACCGTGTTCGTGGCGCTCGGCGCCAGCGCCTCGCTGATCGGCGGGTTGATCCGGGCCTGGTCGGCCGAACTCTCGATCCTCGCCGGCATCGTCATCATCATCATGGGCCTGCATTTCCTCGGGCTGACCCGGATCGGGCTGTTGATGCGCGAGGGACGGCTGACCGCGCCGAAGCCGGTCGGGTTGTGGGGCGCCTATGTCATGGGGCTCGCCTTTGCCTTTGGCTGGACCCCCTGCATCGGGCCGATCCTGGCGGCGATCCTGTCGGTTGCGGCCGCCGAGGCGACCGTGACCAAGGGCGCCGGCCTGCTCGCGGTTTATTCCGCCGGGCTCGGAATTCCGTTCCTGCTGGCGGCCTTCATGGTCGAGCAATTCTCCTCGCTGTTCGCGCGGATGAAACGGCATCTTCAAACCGTCGAGCGCGCCATGGGTGTCCTGATGGTCATTACCGGCATCGGCTTCTTGACCGGCGCCGTCACCAGCGCCAGCATCTGGCTGCTGGAGACGTTCCCCGCACTGCAAAATTTCGGCTAGGGCCCCGTAACAAGCGGGCCGTCCGTTGCGAAACTCCGGCATGACCAGGTTTCCGCCATGGCGGTCGCATCTGGCGCACTGGATTTGAGGAGGCCGCCGGCGGCGGTTTCACGACACGATAATACTAAAAGGGGGGCCGCATGAATTTCATCGTCAATCTTCTGATCCTGTTGCCGGCGCAGATCGCTTCATACTTCTCCTGGGCCGGCCCGCTGCTGATGCGGCTGATCGTCGGCTACACCTTCATGATGACCGGCTGGGGCAAGCTCAACAATCTGCCGCAAGTCACCGAGAACTTCATCGGCTGGGGCATCCCGTTCCCAAAGATCCTCACCCCCTTCGTGTCCGGCGTCGAATGTTTCGGCGGCGCCATGCTGATCCTCGGCCTGTTCACCCGGATCCCGGCGGCGATGCTGGCGGTAACCATGCTGGTCGCGATCAAGTCGGCCAAATGGGGCGACGTCGATTCGCTGGAAACGCTGCTCGGCTTCGAGGAAATGACCTATTTCGCCGCCTTCACGTGGCTCGCGATTGCAGGACCCGGCGCCGCCTCGGTGGACCGGCTGCTGGTCAGTGCGGCAGGCCACTCCGACGCATCGACCTGAACATCGCTCTCACAATGCCGTGACATCGCGGCCAAGTCTGAGCCCGGATTTCGGCCGCACGCGTAGCTGTCGAAACACCAGCGCTCCGGGAGCCGCCATGAAATTCGTCCGCATTGTCGCCTTCGCCATCGCCGCCCTTGCGGCAGGTTCCGCCCACGCATCGGACGGCGTCAAATGGAGCGAATGGGGCGACGATCTCTTCACCCGCGCTGCGGCCGAAAAGCGTTTTGTCATTCTCGATCTCGAGGCGGTGTGGTGCCACTGGTGCCACGTCATGGAAAAGACCACCTACGCCGATCCGAAGGTGAAGGATTTGCTGGCCTCGAAATATCTGCCGGTTCGTGTCGACCAGGACGCCAACCCGGACCTGTCGAGCCGCTACGGCGATTGGGGCTGGCCCGCGACCATCGTGTTCGGCCCTGACGGCACCGAGATCGCCAAGATCAGGGGGTATATCGAGCCGGAGCGGATGCAGGCGCTGCTCAAGGCGATCATCGACGATCCCTCGCCCGGCCCGTCAGTCGGCGAGGCCTTCGAGGTCAAACCATCCGCCTCCGCGTTCCTCAGCAAGCAAGCCCGCGCGGAACTGACCAGGAATGTCGACGAATCCTGGGACGAAAAACTCGGCGGCTGGGGCGAGAACCAGAAATTCATCGACGCCGACAGCATGGATCTTGCGATCAGCCGCGCCGAGACCGGCGATACCACCGCGATCAAGCGTGCGCGGCAAACGCTCGATGCCGCAATCGCGCTGATCGATCCGGTCTGGGGCGGCGTGTACCAGTATTCCGAAGCCGGCTCCTGGAGCAAACTGCATTTCGAAAAGATCATGTCATTCCAGGCTAATTATTTGCGGCAATACAGCCAGGCCTACGCGCTGTGGAAGGACCCGAAATATCTCGCCGCTGCCCGCAGCATCGAGCGCTATCTCGCCGAATTCCTCACCAGCCCCGAAGGCCCGTTCTATGTCAGCCAGGATGCCGACATGGATCACGACACCGACGGACACAAATTCTACGCGCTGGGCGACAGCGAGCGCCGCAAGCTCGGCATGCCGCGCATCGACAAGAATTTGTACGCGCGCGAGAACGGCTGGGCGATCTCGGGAATTTCAGCCTATTACAACATCACCAACGATCCCAAGGCGCTGGCGATTGCCGAACGCGCGGCGAATTGGGTCAGGGATAACCGCGCGCTGCCGGGCGGTGGCTTCCGCCATGGCGAGAAGGATCGTGGCGGGCCCTTCCTGGGCGATACGCTGGCGATGGGCCAGGCCTTCCTCGATCTCTATGCCGCCACGGGCAACCGCGAGTGGCTCACTTCGGCCGCCAAGGCCGGCGATTTCGTCGCAACCTTCCGCGATGAGGCCGGTGGTTTCGTGACGTCCAAAACGTCGGAAGGAAAAACCGGCGTATTGGCAAAACCGGCAAAACTGCTGGACGACCAGGTGCAGGTCGCGCGCTTCATGAACCTGCTCAATCGCTATTATGGTGACGAAAACTATCGCGAGCAGGCCTCGCATGCGATGCGCTATGCGAGCAGCGCCTCGGCCGAAATGATGCGCCCCCTGCCCGGCGTGCTGCTCGCCGACGAGGAACTCGCGATCGAACCGACCCACATGACCATCGTCGGCCACAAGGATGCACCCCGCGCGCAGTCGCTGCACGCCTTGGCGCGGGCGCTGCCGGCCCGCTACAAGCGCCTGGAGTGGCTGGACCTGCGCGAGGGCAAATTGCCTAATCCCGATGTCGAATATCCTGATATGGGCGAGCCCGCGGCGTTCGCCTGCAGCAACCGCATCTGCTCGTTCCCCTCGTTCAACGCAGAGGAACTGCAGGCCACGGTGAAGCAGATGGCGAAGCTGAAGCCGTCGCGTGCGTCGCTGAATTAGGGGCGATGAGTTCTGGTTGAATCGGCCATTCGAAGACACGCTTCACCTCTCCCGCTTGCGGGGTCGAGACGAGCGAAGCTCGCTCTTTAGGTCGGATCGCGTCGTAAGATGCGATCCGGGTGGGGGTTCTCTCACCACGAAGAGCCCTCCCCGCAGCCGGGAGAGGGAGCGCAGCCCCATCGCGAACGCAATTCTATCTCGTCTCTTTCCATCAAGTGACCGTTGTGCAACGCAGCGAGCTTGGCCCGCGCCAGCCAAATTCATTGAAGTTGTGCGGTTTCCGCGCTGCAAACGGCTGCAATTGCCATTCTGTCGCACAACGAAATACTCCGAAGGAACCGGTGTTAGACATCGACGGGATGTCCAAGCCCAAAAAAGAAAATTTTCTTTCGAAACTCTGTAACCAAATCGCCCGATGCCCCGTAGCTGTTTTCAGGATGAGCATTCACATCGCGGAGGCTTGGTAGCTTCGCGAAGCCGCCGCGATCTGATTGGCATCCGTTGCGTCCTTAGCGTTGTGCGGGTCGATGATGTCAGCGTCATCGAATGCTCACGGCGTCATATTGTCGTCAAACAATCATCGAGGAGAACGTCATGAAGTTGAATTCGAAATCCGGTGCGACGCTCGCAGCCGCCGCCGCCACTCTGTTCCTCGCCGGCGCGGTCGTGTCGACCGGCTCGACCTCTGCAAATGCGGCGGCCGGCAAGTGCATGGTCGGCAATGCCTGCAAGGGCCAGAGCGCCTGCAAGGGCGGTGCGAACGCCTGCAAGGGCCAGAACGCCTGCAAAGGTCAGGGCTTCTCGCAGACCTCCGAGAAGGCCTGCGGCGCCATGGGCGGCAAGTTCGTCAAGAGCTGATCGTCCCGAATTGACGCGAAAAAGGGCTCGGCGCCGATGCCGAGCCCTCATCGTTTCATCCAGGATTTCACCCAAGACCGCCGATCGTTAAAATAAATTTAGCCGGCGGTGTAACCAAGCCCACCCCACCGCGTATCTATCCCCGGGTGCCATCTGTAAGCCGTGACTTTCGTGGCTTGCGGGTGGTGACCTTCACACTTCCATTTCGAGGAGACGTCCATGAAGATGACTTCCAAGTCCGGCGCCACCATTGCCGCCGCTGCAGCCACTCTGTTCCTGGCTGGCGCGACCCTGTCGAGCCCGACCTACGCCGCCGGCGAAGGCAAGTGCGTCGGCGCCAACGCCTGCAAGGGCCAGAGCGCCTGCAAGGGCGGCGCGAGCTCCTGCAAGGGCCAGAACGCCTGCAAGGGTCAGGGCTTCTCCGCCATGACCAAGGAAAAGTGCGACGCTGCCAAGGGCAAGTATTCGCCGGCCTGATAGACGGCAATCCGGGAACGTGCTCCGTTCCGGGAACGGGGCCCGGTGTAGGCCGGGCCTCTTTTCCGTGATAATTTGCCGTGATCATTTGAAGCAATATCCATCGCCGGAATCTATCCTGGAGGTCGGCGATGCGTGAAGCGGAGACGACATGAACGTCGCAAGCAGATTGCCCAACTCGCCGGCGGCGCTTGCAGAGCGCCCGATGCAGTCGGCCCAGGAATCTGTAAAGCAATCTGTCAAGCCACCGTTCCTCGGCTTCGGTCTCGGCCTGCGGGCGCAGCACTATGACGAAATCCTGGAAGGCAACCCGCCGATCGACTGGTTCGAGGTCATCAGCGAGAACTACATGTTGCCGGGCGGCCAGCCGCTGCGGGTCCTCGACCGGATTTGCGAACGCTATCCCGTCGTCATGCACGGCGTGTCGCTGTCGATCGCCTCCACCGCGCCCCCGAATTTCGAATATCTGCAAGGCTTGAAGGATCTCGCCAAACGGGTCGAGCCGAAATGGGTTTCCGACCATTTGTGCTGGACCGGGGTGCACGGCAAGAATTTGCACGATTTGCTGCCGATCCCCTACACCAGCGAAGCGCTCGACCACGTCGTCAACCGCGTGCAGCTGGTGCAGGATTTTCTCGGCCGTGCCATCGTGCTCGAAAACGTCTCGACCTATGTGCAGTTCAACAATTCCGAAATGACGGAATGGGAATTCCTTTCGGAACTGTCACGCCGCTCCGGCTGCTGGCTGCTGTTCGACATCAACAACGTCTATGTCAGCGCCTTCAACCACGGCTATGATCCCATGACCTTCCTCAACGGGATTCCGGCCGACCGCGTCGTGCAGTTCCACATGGCCGGCCACAGCCATATGGGCACCCACATCATCGACACCCACGACCATCCCGTCTGCGAGGATGTCTGGGATCTCTATATCGCGGCCATCAAGCGCTTCGGCCGGGTTTCGACCATGATCGAGCGCGACGACAACATCCCGCCGCTCGATGAACTCCTGCTGGAAGTCAATCGCACCCGCGAGATCGCCGAAAGAGTCTTGCCGCCGCTCGGCAAGCAGGTGGGATGAGCGACTTCGCACGGCAGCAGGCGGCGTTTCAGCGGGGCATCCTGACCGGCGACGACACGGTGCTTGCCGAAATCCTCGACAGCCCCCAAGAGAAACGCGAGACGCTCTATGGCGTCTATCGCTACGCCTATGGCTCGCGGCTGGTCGAGGCTGTGCGTAACGACCACGAGCTGCTGCATTCGTATCTCGGCGACGAGATGTTCGACGAGATGGGCCATGCCTATGTCAAGGCGTGTCCCTCCGAACATCCGAACCTGCGCTGGTTCTCGCAAGGCCTGCCGGAGTTTTTGAAATCCGCCGAGCCCTATTGCAATCACCCGGTCATCGCTGACCTCGCCGCGCTGGAAAAAGGTCTCAATGACGCCTTCGACGCCGCGGAAGGACCCGTGCTCGAACTCGCCGCCATGGCCGGCTTTGCGCCGGAGCAATGGAACGATCTCAAATTCAAGCCGCACCCCAGCGCTGCGAGATTAGATCTGTCGACCAACGCGTCCGCGGTCTGGCTGGCGCTGAAGAACGACGAGACGCCGCCGGATGCGACGACGCTGGATGAGCCCTCCCGCCTCCTGATCTGGCGTCAGGACACCACGCCGATGTTCCGCGAACTGCCCGCCGAAGAAGCCATGATGTGGGACGAGGCCGCGAGCGGCATCCCGTTCGGCGTGCTCTGCGAAATGCTCGCGACCTATGACGAACCCGACGGCGCGGCGGCGCGCGGCGCGGGCTATCTGCACGGCTGGATTACTTCGGGCACGCTGACGGCTGTTTCCACCGGATCATAAAGGCCCGAGACATGGGCACGGACACCGATCGCAATTTCATCGAGCGCATGAGTTGGGACGAAGTCGCGCGCCACATCGCTAACGGCGCGGCGGCGATATTGCCGGTCGGCGCCGCCGCCAAGGAGCACGGCTTTCATCTCCCTCTCAACACCGACCGCATCCAGGCCGAATGGCTCGCGAGCCAACTCGCCCAGCGGTTCGACGCGTTGATCTGGCCGACGCTGGCTTACGGATATTATCCGGCGTTCGTCGCCTATGCCGGCAGCAGCAGTCTTTCGGCTGCGACCCTCGAAGCCGTCGTGCATGAAATCGCCACTGGCATTCTCGACCATGGCTGCCAAAAGCTGTTCGTCCTCAACACCGGAATCAGCACGCTTGCCCCGGTCGAACGCGCACTGGCGCGGCTCGATGCCGGCAAGGTTTTGCATCTGCGCATCCATGAAGGCCCGCGCTATCGCCAGGCGGCCGAACGGCTGGCCGAGCAGAGCCATGGCAGCCACGCCGACGAACTGGAAACCTCGCTGATGCTGGCGCTGGCCCCGCACCTCGTCGACATCGCGCGCGCCGAACCGAGCCCGGCAATCGGACACCAGGCGCCCGGCCCGTTGACGCCGCTGGATACGAACTCGCCGAATTACAGCCGCTCCGGCAGCTACGGCGATCCGACCCTGGCGACATCGGCAAAAGGCGAAATCCTGCTCGCCGCCATGCTCGACGATCTCAGGGAACAGGTCGCGGCATTTGTTGCTGATAAGGCTGCCGTGAACCCACGATTGGACACCGTCCGAAGCGTGTCGCGATGAGGAACCTCAAAGCATTTCGCTGGATCGTCGCCGCCGCCGTCCTCTCCGCCATGCTGGCGAGCATCGTCTCGTTCCGCGCCGATGCGCAGTCGGAATATATGCGCAGCGATCGCATGCCCTATGACGCGTTCGACCGGCTGCCCAAGACCGATCTTGAGATCGGCGGCGGCATCATTCATGTCGGCTTCGCGCCCGGCGAGATGACTTTGCCCAACGAAAAGCTGCTGGACTGGGTTCGAATGTCTGCGAGAGCGGTCACGATGTACTACGGCCGGTTTCCCGTCGACTCGCTGCGGCTGCTGCTGGTGCCGGTCGACGGCGCCCGGATTCGCGGCGGCACCACCTGGGGCTATCGCGGTGCCGCGATTCGCGTGCCCCTCGGTCGTGACTCCACCGAGGAGGTGTTGCGCCGCGACTGGGTGATGGTGCACGAGATGGTGCACACCGCCCTGCCCGACCTGAACTACCGCCATGCGTGGCTGTCCGAAGGGCTGGCGGTCTATGTCGAACCGATCGCGCGGGCGCAGGC
>JACDAG010000457.1 GCA_013695565.1 Bradyrhizobium sp. | reverse complement strand
TGCGGACGATCTTCAGCCGGATCTTCGTGTTGGGCGCCCCCTTCATCTTGACCACGGCCTGATCGAGCGTCATTCCCTGAATGGAATCGTCGTCGATCTGCGTGATCAGATCGCCCGACATGACGCCGGCCTTGGCGGCCGGCGTATCGTCGATCGGCGCCACCACCTTGACGAGGCCGTCTTCCATCGTGACCTCGATGCCTAACCCGCCGAACTCGCCATGCGTGGTCTCCTGCATGTCGCTCCAGCCCTTCGCATTCATGTAACGCGAATGCGGATCGAGCGAGGAGATCATGCCGTTGATGGCGCCCTCCATCAGCTTGGAATCCTCGGGCTTCTCGACATAGCTGGCGCGAACGCGCTCGAACACGTCGCCGAACAGATTGAGCTGCGAATAGGTGCCGTCGCTGCGGGCCGCGGCCTTGGCGGCGGCAACCAGATGCGCCCCCTGCGGTCCGGCGACCAGAAAGGTCAAACAGGCGCCCGTGACCGTACCGAGGAGAAAGGTGATATTCCTGCGCATTTGCGATCCTTCTCGCTATCGACAGCCAAAATTCATGTGAATCGGCGTCCCGGGGTCCGGCGCCGCCAACCAACAACGGCTTTTTGGTCGGATCAAGGCGGTTTCGGCCCGGGCCATTACGGGTTTGTTAACCACCCGGTTCGGGCCGGAATGGGGTGTTTTTGGGGGTCCCATGCTTGCCAACCCGTCATCCTGAAGTGCGCGCTCTTGCGCGCCTCGAAGGACGACGGCCCGGCTGTGGCCGATTCATCCTTCGAGGCTCGCTGCGCTCGCACCTCCCGAGCGAACGCAAATGCGTTCGTCCGGGGATGACGGGGGATACGGTTCCGCCTTCTCGCGACGCATTGCGCCCGAGGTTTGCTGAAATCTTTCGCCCTCACCAAACAGAGGGCGCAGGGAATGCCGGATGCGCGCTGCACCCGCGGTCTCATGTGCAATGTGCACAAGAAAGTGCGCACATGAGCATACAGGGCAGCGGAGAACATCCGACATTCCCTGCGCAATGGCTTTACGGCTTATACCGTACTCTCCCCGGAGAACGGCTCTTTTGCCTCCGTTGCGCCCTGGGAAATCGAATGTCTCCCAGGTGCATAGACGCCAGCAACGCGACGTCGGGACCACACGCCTTTACCGTACGCGTCAGTCGCGCTCGTCAGTCGCAACATCAGCGTCCACCGCGACCCGTCCCTCGTTCGTGACGATGGCCAACGCCCCTCTGAGCGGGACGGGATGGCTTAGATGTGAACTAATTTCGTCTTCGGATAAAGAGAAATATTTTTTATTCTGGGGCTTGACACGATTTCCGTAAATCGGAATTGATTTGCCCGTCGGGCACGGGCGAGCGACGACCAGCGTTCCTATTCTCCTTGACTCGGATTGCGAATGCGCGGATTCTTCCACAATAATCGACACGTAATTGGTGATGCTGCCCGAACTTCGGCGATCCGATTTTGCAGGCCGTCTTTAGGCAAAAGCATTTTTAATCGATGGAAGCTCTTACGGAGGTGCCCATGCGTGCACTCGCCATGAGGACTGTCTCACTTTTCGCCCTGGCTGCATTGGGTTCTGTATTCACTGGCCCGGCTGCTGTCGCGGAGGACGGCACCGACGAACAGTTCGGCAAGGTTCATTTCCAGACATCATGCAACGAGGTGGCGCAACGCCGGTTTGATCGCGGGATGCGGTATCAGCACTCGTTCTGGTACGGGCCCGCGAAGGAGATTTTCGGAGAGACGCTCAAGGCGGATCCGGAATGTGCGATCGCCTATTGGGGCATTGCGCTGAGCCTGCTGTCGAACCCGCATTTCCCCGCACCGAAGGAAAACCTCGCCGAAGGCCTTGCAGCATTGCAAAAGGCCAAGGCAGCTGGCGCCAAGAGCGAACGCGAGCGTGACTACATCGACGCGCTGCTCGCCTTTTACTCGGGCGACGAGAAGGTTACCTTCGGCCAGCGTGTGCAGGGCTACCTCAAGGCCATGGAAGCCGTCGCAGCGCGCTATCCTGATGATGACGAGGCGCAGATCGCCTACGCTATTACCCTGAATGTCGCCGCGTCGCCGAATGACAAGACGTATGCCAACCAACTGAAGGGAACCGGCATTCTGGAGCCGATCTTCAAGCGGCAGCCTCGGCATCCCGGCGTCGCGCATTACCTCATTCACCTCTATGACTACCCGCCGATCGCAGAGAAAGGTCTCGACGCCGCCAGGCGATATGCCGAGATCGCGCCGGCGGCGCCGCACGCCCTGCACATGCCGTCTCACATCTTCACGCGCGTCGGCTTTTGAAAGGAATCCATTGCCGCGAACAGCCGTTCGGCGCAGGCCGCCAAGGAAGGCAGGGAGCCTCACGAGCAGTTGCATGCCGCGGATTACATGGTCTACGCCCACCTTCAACTCGCGCAGGACAAGGAGGCCCGCGCGGTCATCGAGGACATGGTCGCAACCAGGGGATACGCGCCGAACTATCGTACCGGCTTTTATGCAGTGGCCGCGAGCCAGGCCCGCTACATGATCGAGCGCGGCGATTGGAAAGGCGCCGCCGCGCTGAAGGTCGAGCCGAGCCGATTCGCCTATGTCGACGCGATCACCCATTTCGCGCGCGCGCTTGGCGCTGCGCGCTCCGGCGACGCCGATGCGGCACAGGCCGACATCGCAAGGCTTTCGGAATTGCGGGACAAACTGCAACAGGACAAGGACGCTTATTGGGCCGAGATCGTCGACATCCAGCGGCAAGTCGCGACGGCCTGGCTGCTCAACGCGCAAGGCAAGTCAGTGGAAGCCCTGGATGCCATGCGCGCCGCTGCCGATGCGGAGGACAAGACGGAAAAATCGATCGTCACGCCGGGGCCGCTCGCCCCTGCGCGGGAGCTCTACGGGACCATGCTGCTGGAAAGGGGTATGACAACCGAAGCGCTTGCCGCGTTCGAGGCCACGCTGCGCAAGGAGCCAAACCGTTTTGGCGCGGCTATCGGCGCCGCCCACGCCGCCGACAAGGCAGGTGATACGGCAAAAGCGCGGCAGCATTACGCGAAGGTCGTTGAGATGGCGCGAAATGGCGATCCTTCCCGGCCGGAACTCGCGGCCGCGCGGACGTTCATGGCCAAGAATTAGAGCAAGAATTAGAGCATGCGCCTGACCGGCAGAACCTTTGCAATTTCAGCGGGAGCTGCGCTCGGCTTCGTCGCAGCCGTCGCTGTTGCGGCGTTTCTCTCCAGGGAGGTTGCCAACGACAGCGCGGCACGCGCATTCCACCCCGTTTGGACCGAAGCCAATTGGCCTTTCCCTGGGGATCCCTGGGGCAAGGGTAAGGCATTCCGCTGCAAGGCAGCCGATTGCGGCAGCGAGGTCCAGCTTTACGTTCGCGCCAAGCTTGGCTTTTGCAACTGCGTCACCGGCATCGCCGACGATACCGACCTTGAGCAGATGGGCGATCTGGCGATCATCGGCGGCGAGGCGAAGCCGCTCGGCGCCGGCCGCCCGATCACCGTCGGCTCAATGTCGGGCCGCGCCCGGGCCTATGGCGTTGGCGGCGCGCGAAGTGAGACCGCGATCTCGCTCGCCTACAACGAACGCTGCGACATGGTGGCGGCGACGGTTCTGCTTCAACGGGGTCCGCCCACGTCCATTGAGCCGGCCGTGCTGGCGTTTCTGAACAGCGAAGTCATGTTGAAATGGGCCGAGATCACGCTCGGGCTATGATGGCGGTGACGATACGTATTGCGCGCACGCGCTTGCCGGCGACTGCTCGCAATTCCCCGATTTCGCTGATCCCTCCATTTCGCTACATTGGGCCATTCGCCACTACCGGGTGAAATGGGAGCACCGATGAGCGCCAGCGATGGAGTGCGGATCGAACTTGCACTAACCGCGACCGACGAAGTGCGCTCGCTGGTCGGCGAGCTCGAAACCGTGCTCGCGGCGGAATACCCGCCGGAGCAGCGGCATGGTTTTTCGATCGACGCGATCTTTCGATCGCACGTCCGGTTCTTCCTTGCCAGACGGCATGGCGTGTCGGTGGGCTGCGGCGGCGTCGCCCTCTTCCCCGACTTCGCCGAGGTCAAGCGCATGTATGTGCGCGACACCGCGCGCGGCCAGGGCGTTGCCGACGCCATCCTCGCGCGCATCGAAGACGAGGTCCGTGGTGCCGGGCTTTCGGTGCTGCGCCTGGAGACGGGAACGCGCCAGATCGCGGCGATGCGGCTCTATGCGCGAACGGGCTTTCGGGAGTGCCCGGCGTTCGGCGACTATGCGCTGAAGGCGCCGCAATCGATTGCTAGCAGCGTGTTCTTCGAGAAGTGGGTTGGCGGTAGACCGGATTGAAAAGGCAAAAACTGCCGTCAACGGGGTTAGCATTACAGTTGCCGTTTTGCTTTGAAGTGCGCGCGCTGGGCGACCGCTTGGTGAGCTCTGCGCCAGAGTGACCATGCGATGATGTGCGCGGGTTGGATTCGTTTTCGGGCGAGTCTGATGGCG
>JACDAG010000455.1 GCA_013695565.1 Bradyrhizobium sp. | reverse complement strand
CGCCATCAGACTCGCCCGAAAACGAATCCAACCCGCGCACATCATCGCATGGTCACTCTGGCGCAGAGCTCACCAAGCGGTCGCCCAGCGCGCGCACTTCAAAGCAAAACGGCAACTGTAATGCTAGAGCATGGTGGGTTGGAGTTCAGTCGGCGGCGCACCGTTAGAGCCTAGACACAAAATCGCGAAAACAACCCCATGCAAAGTAGAATGGGCCCCGGCTCGCAGCACTCGTGTTGCGTCCGGGCCCGTCGTCATGGTCCAACCTAATCTCATTCCGCTCTAGCCGGCGCCCATCCCGGACGTGACGGACATCACAAACGAAATTGCGGTTTGTGAATACCACTCTCTCAGCAATCGCCTCCGCGGCTGCCCGAGGAGGCGACGATGGCCGACAACCGCGAAGCGATCATGTTCAAAGCGGTGCAGGACGGCTATGTGTTTCGGGCACTGAACCCGTTCGTATTCGGCCGCGCCCGGTACTACCTCGTCAACGAGGCCCAGAAGGCGCAACTGCTTGCCATCGTCACGGCGCGCAGCCCAGCTGTGTCCTTCTGGCTTGTGCTCCTGGTCTTGATCGCTGTCGGCACCGGGGCCGTTGCCTACGCCACCGGTCATGACGATCCGACGGTTAGCGATGTGGTGATCTTGCTGGCGCTGATCCCGCTCTGGCTTTATGCCGCCGTTCTGGTTTCCCAATATCCGACCGCGCGCAAGCTGCAACCCTTGCTGGCCGGGCTGCAGCCCACCGATCAGTCGATTACGTCGACCGATCTGCGCAAGGCGGTACGAAAGACGGTATCTTTCCGGCAACACCTTGCGCTTGGCATCAGCCAGGCCGCTTTGTCTGCCGCCTGTATCGTCATGATCGTGCAGAAAACCAACGGCGGCCACGTTGCGGTTCTTGACGACTCGGGAACCCTTCTGTTCGCCTTCAACGCTGTCGCCTTCGGCTTTTCATCGATCTGCTTTTTGATCAAAGCCCTGGACAAGGTCTGGCACAAGAAAGACGAACCCGATTTTTCGGACCGATCCATCAAGAGTTTTCTCCTGACGATATTCTGCCTCGTTATTTCCTTGGGACTGCTTGGCTTCGTGGTGACGAGTGCATGGCGGACCAATCAGCGGAACCATGAGATGGCGTTGATCCAGCAGCGGATCGACGGCCTGAGCGCCCGGATTGATGCATGGCAGATCCGCAGCCGTGCGGCGAGCGCGAAAGCCCGGATCGCAACGAACAATGCTCACATGAGTGAGTTGATCACCAAACTGAAGAACCCGGCGGTCAAGTGCGAGACTCCCGCGCCTACCGACGATCCAGCCCGCGTTGAACGCATCGGTGCCTGCCGCGAACTCGCCCGCAAGGAACAGGATGTTGTGCAGCGGGAGATCGCGGCAACCAACGAGGAAATGGCGATCATTCAGCAAGACAACGCAGCCTTGCAGAAGGAGAACGATGCGATCCAGACGGAGTTCAAAGCGCTCCAGACGGAGATCAAGGCGAAGCGCCGATCGGGGAATAGCTGAAAGTATCGTCACGACGAGGGAGCGTAAGCGACGAACCAATCCAATTTCTTGGGGTTTCCGGATTGCTTCGCTTTCGTTAATGACGTTGAACCCCGGTTGCATCATCCCGCCAACATCGGTCAAATGCACCCGGAATCCGCGGAGTGCAGCGAACAGCTGTTCCACAACGCGGAATAACGCCGACCAACGTCACGGGAGCGACGCCACCATGGAAAAAGGCATTTTTGACGGCCTCAAGGTTCTGGACTGCGCGAGCTTTATCGCAGCCCCCGCGGCCGCCACCGTGCTGTCCGATTTCGGCGCCGACGTGATCAAGATCGAGCCGCCAGTTACCGGCGATCCCTACCGCAATCTGCCGAATCTGCCGGGCTACCCGCACAGCGAACACAATTTCGCGTGGATGCTGGAAGCCCGCAACAAGAGGAGCCTGGCGCTCGACCTGACGAAGCCGGAAGCGCAGGCGGTGCTGTACAGGCTGGTCGCCGAGGCCGACGTCTTCATCACCAACATGCCGCCGCCGGTGCGCGCCAAGCTCGGCATCACCTGGGACCATCTGGCGCATCTCAATGATCGCCTGATCTATGCGTCGTTCACCGGCTATGGCGAAAAGGGCGCTGAGGCCAACAAGCCCGGCTTCGACTCTAACGCCTACTGGGCGCGCTCGGGCCTGATGGATCTGGTCCGCGCCGACGAGAACACCACACCCGCGCGATCAATCGCCGGCATGGGCGATCACCCCTGCGCGATGGCCTTTTACGGCGCGATCGTGACCGCGCTCTTCAAGCGCGAAAAGACCGGCAAGGGTTCGCATGTCAGTTCGAACCTGATGGCCAATGGTGTCTGGGCGGCCTCGGTGCTGGCGCAGGCTAAACTGGTCGGCGCCAAGTTCGGCGAGCGGCGCCCGCGCGAGCGCGCGTTGAACGCGGTGACTAATCACTACCAGTGCAAGGACGGCCGCTGGCTGATCCTGTCGCTGCTGAACGAGGATCGGCAATGGCCGACGCTGGCGCGATGCCTCGGCCGCGAGGAACTGGTCACCGACCCGCGTTTTGAAACCAAGAAGGAGCGCCACGCGCGCTCGCTGGAACTGATCAAGATCTTCGACGAAATCTTCGCCGGCAAGAATCTCTCAGAGTGGCGCGAGATCCTCGACGGCAACGGGCTGGTGTTCGGCGTCGTCGGCATCCTCGATGACATTCCCAACGACCAGCAGATGATCGACAATGAGGTGCTGGTGCCGTTCGAGAACGACACCATGCTGACCATCAGCAGCCCGATCTGGGTCGACGGAGCCAAGAAGGTCCAGCCGCGCAAGCCGCCTGGCCTCGGCGAGCACAGCGACGAAATCCTGCGCAACGCCGGCTATGACGAGGCCGCGATCAGGAAGCTGCGCGCGTCCGGCGCGGTGGCGTGAGCCTGCTGAAAGATTAGAGGATGCCGATCTATCGCCTGCACTACTTTCCGGAGTCCGGAAACAGCTACAAGCCGGCGCTGATGCTGACCCTGTGCGGCCAAACGTTCGAGCCGGTCTGGACCGATTTCGGCGGCGGTATCACGCGGACGGCGGAATGGCGGCGTGACGTCAATGAGTTGGGTGAAATCCCGGTGCTGGAAGAGGACGGCGTCCGCCTCACCCAGACCGCGCCGATATTGCTCAAACTCGCGC
>JACDAG010000454.1 GCA_013695565.1 Bradyrhizobium sp. | reverse complement strand
CTTTCCTAGACCTTTGCCGGCAATCCCAACAGTCGTGCGGCATTACCGCCGGCCACCAGCGCCATGTCTTTTTCGCTGATGCCTTTGACGCGGCTGAGGAAGCCGACGGGATCGGGTTCGGCCATGTCGAACGGATAATCGGTGCCGAGCATGATGTGGTCGGCCCCCCAGATCTCGATCAGGTGCTTGAGTTCGCGCTCGTCGAACACGATGGTGTCGAAATAAAGCTTCTTGAGATATTCCGACGGCTTCTTCTTGATGGTAACGCGGCAATCCTCGCGATGCGCCCAGGCGTGGTCGAACCGCCCCCAATAGCCGGGAATGTAGCCGCCACCATGGGCGATGCAGATCTTGAGTTTGGGAAAACGTTCGAGATAACCGTCGAACACCAATTGTCCGACGCACAGCGCCGAATCCAGCGGATGACCTATGGTGTTGGGAAAATAATGATCCTCCATGCGCCCGACCAGGCTGGTACCGGACGGATGCAGGAAGATCATCACGTCGAGCTCTTCGACGCGGGCAAAGAATTTTTCAAGACCCGCGCGGGTGAGGTCGACACCCCCAACATTGGTGCAGAGTTCGACGCCGCGGAACCCGAGTTGCTTCACCGTCCGGTCGAGTTCGGCAACGGCCATGCCGGGATCCTGCAGCGGCACCGTGCCCATGCCCATTAGCCGTTCCGGATGTTTGGCGACCATGGCGGCGATGTGGTCGTTGACCATATGACAGCTGTCGCGCGCCACTTCCGGCGGTGCCGCATAGACGAAATGGCCGGGATAGGGCGAGATCACCTGCACGTCGATGCCGTCGCGGTCCATGTCGGCGAGGCGGGTGTCGAGATCGGTCAGCTTCGGAAAATCGATCTTGCCGCGCTGCGCCATGATACTCTTGGTCATATCGTTGACATGCGCGCTAGCATTCGGGGTGTGGCCGCCGCCTTGAATGCCGGTGGCCTTCAGCACCATCGCATTCGCTTCGGGCACCATGCAGTGGCAATGGATATCGATGGTGCGCCACGGTTTTGCTTTTCCGGCGCGGGTCGTCGCGCTGCCGTGATCGGTTGCGGGGCCGCAGACTTTGCATTGGAACAGCATGGGCAGGGTGCTTTCCATTTCGAACGATAAATGTTGGCTGGAATAGATTCGCGGCGCCGGGGTTATTTCTCTTCCGCCCCCGTCGATGTCGCCGGTCCTTCGCCCATGATCAGGAGCACGGCGTCTTCATCCTTGGCGCCGTCCCAATGCACTTGTTTGGCGAAATGCGTGACGAAACTGCCGGCCGGCATCGGTGTCGTATTGGCAAGGTCGAATTTGGGGCCTGAGCCGACCCACCAGGTGCCCTGCAACACCACGATGTAGCGGTCGTTGGGATGGAAATGCGGCCGGCTGAAATGATTGCCCTTGGTCCATTTATTGTAGACCATGTAAAAGCCGGGCTTGGTCGGATCCCCAACAACGACGGCACTTTGTGCCCCCGCGGCGTTGACCGGGCCCCACGGAATCTGGTCGGGCAATTTGTAGATCACGGCGGCGGGATTGAGTTCCGCGGCGGAGCTGACGCTCAGCATCGCAGCGAAAGCGATTGGCGTCACAAGGTATCGCCAGAACCGATTGGTCGACTTCACGATGTCCTCCCTGTCATGCCGTGAGCTGTCATGCGCTCATCTCTGTTGTGTCGATGCTAGCCGGTCCCGTCCCCGGGGGGCAAGCCGCGCGCGTGCATGTGTGACACGCCATAGCGTTTTCCAGCGAAGTGGACCCGGTTCGCATCAAGAAAACGCGTCAAAACAAAGAATCTAGAGCCCGTTTCGATTCAATCGAAACGGAAACGGCTCGAGATACGGGAATATTCCACGACGCAACTGCAGCATGAAAAACGCATTTACGCCGCGCATAGCGGTGATAGGTTGCGGCCAACCAAAACGAAGAGGGAGGACGATCACGATGAAGCATTGGACAACACTTGCGGCGGGCCTGTTGGCAGTTGCCGCGGCCTTTCAATTTACGAGCATGGCTTCCGGCCAGAGTGATGGCTGGGTCACCTTGCTCGACGGCACCAAGATGGGTGACTGGACCGAGGTCGGCAAAGCCAATTGGGCGATGAAGGACGGTGCGCTGGTCGCCGACAAGCTCGACGGCAAGGACCCGTCCTATCTCGTCAGCAAGGAGTCCTACAAGGATTTCCAGATCAAGGCCGAGTTCTGGGCCGATGACGACGCCAACAGCGGCATCTTCATCCGCTGCGACGTCAGGGACAAGATCGATGCGAAGATCTGCTACGAGGTCAACATCTTCGACAAGCGGCCGGACCCGACCTATGGCACCGGCGCGATCGTCGACGTCGCCAAGGTCGATCCGATGCCGAAGGCGGGCGGTAAATGGAACACTTACGAGATCACGGCCAAGGGCTCGCAACTCGTCGTGGTGCTGAACGGGCAGAAGACGGTTGATGTGCAGGACAGCAAGCACAATGCCGGCGGACCGTTCGCGCTTCAATACGGCTCAGGCGTGATCAAGTTCCGCAAGGTGCAGATCAAGCCGCTATAGAGCGTTATGAATTTTGTTTGATCCGGCGCACGTCATCCCCGGACGAACGCACTTGCGTTCGCTCGGGAGGTGCGAGCGGAGCGAGCCTCGAAGGATGGGCCACGGGCCGTGTTCATCCTTCGAGGCGCGCAAGCCAGCGGCGCAATTGCGCCGCCGAGCGCACCTACGGGTGAACGCAAATTTCGTTCATCCCGGGGATGACGACGGGAGAACGTGCGTATCGGCCGCCTCAACCTAAAGCCATCGTGCTCTAGCGGCGCTTCACCGCGAAGAAGGCTCACCCCGTCTTCAAGGGGTGAGCTTTCTTATGCCAGGCCCAGGCGGTGCGGATGATGGTCGCCAGGTCCGAATGGGTGGTGTGGAAGTTCAGCGTCGCGCGCGCGGCGGAAGCGTCCGCAACCAGATAGGTCGGGTCGCCGGCGCGACGCGGCTTGACGACATGCGGCACTTCGCGCCCGGTCTCGGTCGCAATCGCCGCGAGGATCTCCCGCACCGAAAAGCCCTGGCCGGTACCGAGATTGAAAACCCCGCCGGAATGCCCCGCCAATAGCAGCTTCAGCGCCAGGACATGGGCGGCGGCAAGATCGGTGACATGGATATAGTCGCGGATCGCGGTGCCGTCGGGCGTCGCGTAATCCTCGCCGAACACGGCGAAGTCGCCCACGTGGCCCTGCAGGGCCATCATCGCGCGGGGAATGAGATGGGTTTCCACTTCGCGTTGCTCACCAATGCCGCCGGCAGGGTCGGCGCCGCTGGCGTTGAAATAGCGCAACGCGAATGATCCGAGCCCGTAGGCGGTGCGATAATCCGATAGCACGCGCTCGATCATCCATTTCGAAGCGCCATAGGGATTGATCGGCGCGCAGGGATAGTTTTCCGGCAGCGCCTTGCTGTCGGCATTGCCGTAGACCGCGCCAGTCGACGAGAACACCAGGCGGTTGCAACCGGCCGTGCGCATCGCATCCAATAGCGCCAACGTGCCGGCGAGGTTGTTGACGTAGTATTTCTGCGGATCGACCACGGATTCGCCGACCAGGCTGGATGCGGCGAAATGCATGACCGCGACGATGTCATGTTCGGCAAAGGCGCGCGCAAGCGTCGCCTTGTCGGCGATATCGCCGGTGAACAACGCGCCCGTCACGAAGCTCTGGTGGCCGGTCGAGAAATTGTCGTAGCAGACCGGGAGATAGCCAGCGGTGTCGAGCGCGCGGCAGCAATGCGAGCCGATATACCCGGCGCCGCCCGTGACCAGAATGGCCGGACGATTTCCGCTCGGTCGCGCGCTCATCAATCCTGGCTCTGGTCAGTGATCGACGGCCGGCTCTTCTGAAACAGCAGATAGAGCGCGCGCGGATTGGTGGTGAAATAGCGCCAGAACAGGCGGCGCGGCTCCAGCCAGATGCGCCAGGCCCATTCGAATCCGGTGGCCTGCATCCATTTCGGTGCGCGGGCGCGGCTGCCGGACAGGAAGTTGAACAGTCCGCCCGATGTCTTGATCACGCCGACATTGCCCAGGCGCGAGCTGTATTCCTCGACAAAGGCCTGCTCATAGGGAACGCCGAGCGCAACCCAGAGGTAATCCGGCGCCAGCGCGTTGATTTCGTCGACCTTGGCCCGCAACGCGTCGCCGCGGAGAAAACCGTGGGAATGGCCGATGATCTTCAGGTCGGGATACAGGCTGCGGACGTTGGCGACGGCGCTGGCGTTCTCCTCTTCATCGGCGCCGAACATGTAGAATGTCAGCCCGGCCGCCTGCGCCTTGCGGGCCACGACGTGGAACAGGTCGGTGGTCGCGACGCGCTCGGGAAGCGGCGTCGACGATTTCAACCGCGACACGGTCACCAGCGGCTGGCCGTCGGCATTGATCAGGTCGGCGGCACGAAACAGCCGGTCGGTCATCGGTTCGGTCGAGCAGCGCGCCAGCACCTCGCCATTGGCGGAGGTCAGATAAAGCGGACGCGCCAGCTGGCGTTGCGGAAACACCACGTTGATCATGAAGTTTGCGGTCTGCTCGAGATCGAGCACGGCGAGCCGCAGCCCGCCCAATGTAATGCGGGGCACGCTGGCAGTAGCGGCTCTCCCGACGGGATTCACGCGACGCTCACGCATACTGTTTGTCTCGCTGACGGTTGACGTCTGTGGGGTGGAGTTCGTTGATGACGACACCGACCAGCTTGCGTTCGGTCTCGCCGAGCGCGGTGATGATGTCTTCCATGCAATCGTTGATGTCGAGCTTGATCGGCAGGATCGCGACCAGTCCGTCGGCGATTTCGAACAGCTTGTGGTCGGCCGGGCTCCACGGCATGGCGGGGCCGTCGACGACCACGAGATCGTAGCCGCCGGCGGAACGCGCCTGCGCCATCGCCTTGCAGATGGCTTCACTCGTTTTCGCGTCGGAAGTCTTGCCGCTGGACGTTTTGGCGGCAGGCAGGATGGAAATCCCGTTCGCGGTCTTGATCGCACGCACGGCCTTGGCGGCAATGTTGAGCCAGCCGAGACGACCGGTCTCTTCCTTGGCCAAATGGGCGACCTTGCTGGAAAGCGAAAGGGTTTTTTGATCGGCGTCGATCAGCAGCACCCGGGCGCCCTCGCGGGCGGCCGAGAGGGCGATGTTCAGCGCGACGATGCTGCGATCCTGGCCATCGCCGGCGCCG
>JACDAG010000433.1 GCA_013695565.1 Bradyrhizobium sp. | reverse complement strand
ATCCAGACGATCAGCGAGGTATAGATCGCGGTCAGCAGCAGGCTGCCGCCGGCATAGCTGATCACGATCGACGAGAACTTGAGACCGAGGCCGGTCAGGGTCACGACGCCGACCACGATGCCGGCGCAGGCGCAGGTGGTGGCGGCATTCAACGCGCCGATCGAGCCGTCGGCCAGCGCCTTCACCAGCTTCTTCGGCACCAGCGAGGTTTCCTTGCGCAGGAAGCTCAGCGCGAAGGTCACGACGATGGCATAGAACACCGACAGCGACGGCGAATAGCCGATCACCATGAACACGACCACGGCCAGCAGCGAGATGAAGTGAAAGCCGTAGCGCATGGTCATCTGCCCGAGCGACATCTCCGGCGTGAAGTTGACGTCCTTGGCGCCGAATTTCTTCGCGTCCAGTTCGACCATGAACAGCAGCGACATGTAGTAGAGACAGGTCGGGATCGTCGCCATCCAGATCACGTCGAGATAGCTGATCTTGAGGAATTCGGCGATCAGGAAGGCGGCGGCGCCCAGCACCGGCGGTGACAGGATCGCACCGAGGCCGCCGGCCGCCAGCAATCCGCCGGCGGCGTTTTTCTCAAAGCCCGCCTTGGCCAGCATCGGGGAGGCCACGGTGCCGATCATCACGGTGGTAGCGACGCCCGATCCGGACGGCCCGCCGAGCAGGAACGAGGACAGCACCACGGTTCTGCCGGCGCTGTTCGCTTTGCCGCCCATCAGCGCCAGCGAGAAGTCGATGAAGAACTTGCCGGCGCCGGACTGCGCCAGGAACGCGCCGTAGATCGTAAACAGGATGATCAGGGTCGCCGACACGTCGACCGCGACGCCAAAAACACCTTCCAGGGTAATAAAGAGATGCCCGACCAGCCGGGGCAGGTCGTAGCCGCGATGGGTCCACGGCGCCGGCAGATGCGGGCCGAGCATCGCATAGGCGATGAACAATATGGCCACGACCGGCATGATCAGGCCGGTGGTTCGCCGCGTCGCCTCCAGCACGAGCAGGATGAAGACGACGCCGACGATGACGTCCCAGCGCTCGGGCGAGGTGGCGCGGTCGGTGAAATCGTCGCCGCCCCATAGCGCATAGGCGATGGTCGCGACCGCGAATATCCCCGGCACCACGTCCCACCAGCGCACCCGGTTGCGGAACCGGGTCGCCAGCGGAAACAGCAGGAAGCTCAAGACCAGCGTGAAGGCGACATGGGTGTAGCGCAGTTCCTGGGTCGGAACGATCGCGTAGGCCGCATAGAGGTGAAACAGGCTCATCACCACCGCGATGGTGGTCGAGATACGTCCCGCCCAGCCCATCAGTCGGTTGGCCGCGCCTTCATCGGCCTCGATGAAGGCCTCCGCCCTCTGCAGCGCCTCGTCGGAAACGGCGACGACATCGTCATTGGGCAATGAATTGCCTGGCGGTTGACCCTGTGCGGCCATGCTTCCCCCGGAACGCTCTTTTACCTCCCGGCTGGATTACCGGGCGCCTCGATGGCGGCGCATTCACGCCAGTTTGGGTAACCCTGGCAAGGGCATAAAGCCAGAGACTTTGGGATGATTATACCTGTGCCAGCAGTGAATTGTCAGCGTCTGCCTGAACGGGTTGACCGCGGGCGCGCGTCCGTTCAATTTCAGGGCCATATTCGGGGAGCATTACGCCAATGAATTTGAGATTGATGGCGGCTGCCGTTGCGGTGGCCGCGTTTTTGACTAGCCCGGGCGCGCAAGCCCAGCAATTCATCAACGTGCTGACCGGCGGCACCTCCGGCGTCTATTACCCGCTCGGGGTTGCGATCAGCAAAATCTACGGCGACAAGATTCCAAACGTGAAGACCCAGGTGCAGGCCACCAAAGCGTCGGTCGAGAATTTGATCCTGCTGCAACAGGGCCGCGGCGAGATCGCGTTTACGCTCGGTGATTCCCTGAAAGCGGCATGGGAAGGCGACGAGGAGGCCGGCTTCAAGATCAAGCTCGACAAGCTTCGCACCTTAGGGGCGATCTATCCGAACTACATCCAGATCGTCGCGACCGCCGAAAGCGGCATCAAGACGCTGGCGGATTTGAAGGGCAAGAGCCTTTCGGTCGGCGCGCCGAAGTCCGGCACCGAACTCAATTCGCGCGCGATCCTGGCCGCCGCGGGCATGACCTACAAGGATATGGGCAAGATCGAATATCTGCCG
>JACDAG010000393.1 GCA_013695565.1 Bradyrhizobium sp. | reverse complement strand
TGGCCTGTAGAGCCCGCAAATCAGCTTTCCGAGGGTCGATTTTCCGCTGCCGGAGGCGCCGACAAGGGCCACCCGTGAACCCGGATGGATGTTGATGGTGATGTCATCCAGCAGCGGTGGCTCCAGGATGGAGTAGCCGAACTTGATATTGCTGAGTTCGACCTTGCCGGTCAGCTTCGGAGGAAAGTGTTCCGGCGCGGCGACGGGCTTCTCTGATTTTCCGAGCGGGTAATTGTAGACGTCTTCCAGCCGCTCGAGTCCGCCCTTGATGGTCTGCAGGCTGCCGACATAACTGACCATCTCGTTGACCGGCTCGGAGAAACTCGCCATCAGCGACTGGAAAGCCACGAGGCCGCCGAGCGTCAGGGATCCCTCGATGACGCGCAAGCCACCGAAGCCGAGGATGGCTGCAACCGTCAATCCCGTGAGCAGCGTCGGCAGCATGTCGAGATAGATCGAGGAGGCGCCCAGTTCCTGTTCGGCGTTCAACGCCTTGGCCTGGATGCCGGCCCATTGCCCGAACGCTTCGTCCTCCAGGCCGCTCGCCTTGAGGGTTTCGATGCTGCGCACGGCGCTGACGGTGGAGCCGACCAGCTTGCCTTGCTCCAGCGCGAGGCTGCGGCTCAGATCCTGGCGGCGTTCGCTGATGAATTTCAGCGCCAGCACGTTCACGAGCGTCATGCTCACGCCGATGATGGTCAGCGGGAGATCGTAGATCGCCATGGCGGCGGCGAAGAATACGATTGATGTCAGATTGAGCGCATTGGATGCAACGCCGCTCGAAAGCAGGCGCCCAATCTGCTCGTTGGCGCCGACGCGGTTGGAAATATCGCCGGCATGGCGCTGGGTGAAGAATTCGACCGGCAGCGCCATGACGTGCCACAGAAAGCGGCTGACCATCACCACCGAAAGCTTGGTCTGCAGCCGCAGCAACAGTGATTGGCGCACCAGCGTCAGCAACCCGCGGATCAAGGCAGTCAGGGCCATGCCGATCAGCAGCGGAATGAGCCAGCTTCCGGTCCGCTGGATCAGGATATTGTCGATGAAGATCTTTGAAAATCCGGCGGCGACAATCGCGGGCACCACCAGCGCGAGGCTTACGAGCACCAGCAGGGCGACGGGGGCCTTCGAGGAGCGCAGTTCGCGCAGCAGCAGCCGCAAGCCATGCGGCCTGCTGCCCGACCGCTGGAATTCAGCGGTAGGCTCCATGGTGAGGGCAACGCCCGTGAAGGCGAGATCGAGCTCGGCCATGTCGGTGCGCCGGCGTCCGACCGCGGGATCATTGATATAGACGTCGTCGCCGTCGATGCCTTCCAGCACCACGAAATGGTTGAAGTTCCAGTGGATGATGCAAGGCATCGGCAAGTCGTGCAGCGTCGTCGGCTCCTTGCGGAAACCCTTGGCGTCGAAGCCAAAGGTGCGCGCCGCCCTGACGATGTTGCTTGCCTTGCTGCCGTCGCGCGAGACCCCGCACGACACGCGAAGCTGCTCCAGTGGAATCCACGCACCGTGATGCGCGAGCACCATCGCGAGTGCGGCTGCGCCGCATTCGACGGCTTCCATCTGCAGGATGGTCGGCGTCTTCTTGACATTCCGGCGCCAGAACAGCCTTCGGAACCGGTGCCAAAGCGATGGCGGCCGGAACTGGGGCGGAGCCGGTTGCTGCGATGGGGCGTTATCCATCAATTCCGGTAAACTTCTTGAGCAGCGGCACCACCAGGTCGAGCGGACGTTGCCGCCGTGTGGTGATTTCCGCGCGTGTCAGCGTTCCGCTGGAGAGGCGAATCGGCGGCCCTTGTCCAACCGCCCAGCGGTAGCCGCTGGCGGTCTCTGGATCTTGCTCGAGGCTGACGGTTGCGGCGTAGGCGGCCCCTTCCTTCGAGAAGCGGGTGACCAGAGTGTCATTATGGAGTACGGCCGCCATGCCTTGCGGCGTCATTGGAAAATCCGAGATCGACACGACGGTGCCGACCATGGTTCCGAATTCTTCACGCTTCACCGTGCTGGGCTCGATGCGAACTGGCATCCCGAGCTTCACGTTCTTGCCGCGCTCGGCCGGAATATAAATCAGGGCTTCCAGCTTGTTGCCTTCGCTTTCGATCGCGACAACCGGCGCACCGACCGCCAGCACCGCTCCCGCGGAGACCTTGATTTCGAGCACCCGGCCATCGACCGGGCTGATGACCTGGGTATTTTGCGTCAGCAGTCCCGCCGCGGATTCCATCTGCCGGCGGGCGTCATTGAGGGCAAACTCCGATGTCTGGCTCTCACGCTCGCGCTGGGTTTCCAGATCGCTCTGTGTGGTTCGGATCTTGAGGATCTCGTTGAAGGTATCTTCTTTTCGTTGCTGGGCGTCGGTGAGGTCGCGCCGCCGCTCCTCAAGCGTGCGTCGCGTCGTCAATCCCTTCGCCATCAGATCCTCGAGGGTCTTGACGTCGTTGGTCAGATACTCGATGCGCTGCGTGGTCGCCTTGATGACCTGGTTGAAGGCGGCCTCGAGCTTGCCGAAGTTCTGGGCCTTTGATGCAAGCTCGCGCTTGGTCTTCTCGACCAGGTCGGTATGCTGGCGTTCCTTCTCGCGAAACACTTCGACGGCAGCCGCGTGACGTTGCTGGATGTCGGTTTGAACGATCTCCGCGATCGGTTGTCCCTTGGTGACACGATCGCCGACCATGACGCTGATCGTGGCCAACCTGCCGGCAGCGGCCGAAGACGCCTCGACGACGCGGCCGCCGCCGCTGATCAGTATGCCCTGGCCTTCGGCGCGGGTCGGGACGCGCCCGACGACGCCCCATGTGATGGCCGCGACAACGGCAATGCAGATGGCGAGTATCAGCATCCAGTCGAACGGTCTGGTAATGCGGACGAGATGGTCAAGCTGTTCGGGCGACGCGGCTCGCTGCAGCGCTACGGCGCGAAAGGTCCGCTGCGACAGATCGGTCATTGTCCCGGGTCCGTAATCGTACCGAGGAACATCTCCCCAGCCGCGAGCAGTCGATGATTTTGTCGATCACGCACAGCCCTGTTCCTCTTGTGGGCAGATAATACACAAAAGCCACCCCGGAACAACCAAACGGGCTGGGCGGCCGACGGCGGAACGCCGGTTCGTCGTGCAAAAATGACGCAGGCCGGGTTCGGACCACCCTGGAGCCTTTTCCGTTCCGATTGAATCGGAACGGGGCTCTGGATTCTTGTTTTGACGCGTTTTCTTCACGCGAACCGGAGACCACTTCGCTGGAAAACGCTCTAGCAGCGCGCGCAATGGCGAACTATGCTTGCGGGCCATGGTCGAGGTTGATTGAATGGGCGTGACCGCCGTCTGGAAGTTGTTGGTCGGATTTGCGGGCAGGGAAACGAATCCCGCTTGCGTGCCGGGCAGGCGGTTTGTCGCCGGCTCACGTCGCGCCTGGACCCGATCGCTCGCGCTCGGCGTCGTGATGCTCGCGCTGGCGCCCGTCGTGTCGCGCAGCGGTGTCCTCAGCGAAAGCGACTTCAAGAAGGTCGAAGCCATCAAGCCGCTATTCCAGAATTTGATGGGAGATCTCGTCCAGACGTCGAAGCGGTCGGACATTTCCAGCGGTGACGTCGATTGTGTCATGTCTACCATCCGGGAACTGCTTCAGATATCCGAAGAGCTTTCGAGTTACGAGTATCTGATCACGATCGAAAAAGAGATGACCGATTTTGGCGAAAACAGTCCGGTGAAGGGGGTCGTGAAATTCGCGATCGAAAAGTCCAATACGATTCTTGCCGAGGAGCGGAAACGATTGGTTCAATTGTCGGATCGATGTTCGCGTTTTCCGCTGGCCTTCGGCAAGACCCAGCAGGCGCTGCAATTCATCGATACGACCACCAACCTTCTCAATTCCATTCAAGTTCGTCTGTGAATTAGTCCACTAGCGCCAGAATACAGCTTCAAGCCAGCGCCACTGTGACCCGTGTCACAAACCTCGAGCCCGAGATGCGTCTCGGCCATCGCCATCAAGGGACGAACGGAGAGCTGGCGGATCAGGCCGGCTTGGCCCAGTTCTGATACATCGCCAGCAGCGCGACGATGTCCTGACCGCGAAAGCCTTCGGCCAGCGCCAGCGCATACAGTTCGCGCGTCGCGGAAGCCGATGGCGTCGGCATCCGGGTCATGCGGCCGAGCTCGATAGCGAGCGCCAGATCCTTCTCGCCCAGCTCCATCTTGAATCCGGGCGAGAAGTCACCCTTGATCGCGTTTGGAAAGCGCTTGGTGAAGTGATGCGAGCGCCCGCCGCTGACCGACAGCACGTCATACAGCTTATCCGGCTCGACGCCAGCGGCGACGCCGAGCGCGAACGCTTCGGCGGCGACCAGGACGTTGCCCATCGACATCATGTTGTTGACGATCTTGACGACCTTGGCGGTTCCGACCGGGCCGGTGTATTTCCATTCGTTGCCAAGCAGTTTGAGGATCGGCTCGGCGCGGGTTACGTCGGCCATGTCGCCACCGGCGATCAGGATCAGCTTGCCCGCACGCGCCTCGTTCGGACTGCCACTGACCGGACAATCGACGACCGCGATCCCGCGTGCCGCGGCCGCCTCGGCGGCCTGCCGCATCGTCTGCGGATCGATGGTGCTGAGCTCAATGCAGAGCGTGCCTTTGGCGGCATGGGCGACGATCCCGTCGGCGCCGAGCCAGGCTTCCGTCACCGCCCGGGGATCAGGCAGGCTGGTCAGCACGATGGTGCGGCCCGAGAGCGCTTCCGCGATGCTCGATGCCATCCGAAAACCGTCCTTCGTGAGCCGCGCGCGCTGATCGGCGTTGACGTCGTAGCCGACGACGTCGAGATTGGACTCCCTTAAGCGCCCGGGCATCCCCGATCCCATCTGCCC
>JACDAG010000385.1 GCA_013695565.1 Bradyrhizobium sp. | reverse complement strand
GGCAAGAACCTTTTTCACCGCCGTCTCCCCAATTACATTTTTAAGGCTTGATTATCGATATTTTCTTGGATCATATATGACATCCAAAAGCAAGGGGCGTCAGACATGAAACTCGCGACATTCAAATCCAGCGGCCAGGAGAAGATTGGCATCGTCCATTCCGGCGATGCCCAATTGTTCGATCTGGCGGCTGCTGCCGTCAGGGAAGGCGGCGCAAATGCCACGTTCGCATCGATGCTGGCGCTGATCGATGCCGGCCCGCGCGCGCTCGACCAGGCGGCCGCGGCGTTCGAGAAGCACGGCAAGGACGGAACGCTGTCGGTTTCCGTGGCCGATGCCGAAATCCTTGCCCCGATCCCGGAGCCACGGCAGATGCGGGACGGGATGTCGTTCCCGCTGCATATCCTTCAGGCCCCGCGCGGCCAACTCAAGCTCGCCGCCCGCGCCAAAAACGACATGGCCGAACTGGCGCGGCTCAATGCCGAGCCGCTCGGCGAATTGCCGGAGGTCTATCGCAAGCAGCCGATCTACTACATCACCAACCGCTTCAGCGTCCGCGGTACCGACACCACGGTCAAGTGGCCGCGTTATAGCCACGTGATGGATTACGAATGCGAATACGGCATCATCACCAAGAACAAGGGCGCCAACATTTCCGCGGCAAAGGCGGGGGATCACATCTTCGGCTATACGATCTTCAACGACTTCTCGGCGCGCGACGCCCAGCGCATCGAAATGGAGGGTCGGCTGGGCCCGGCCAAAGGCAAGAGCTTTGATGGCGGCAACGTGATGGGGCCGTGGATCGTCACGCCCGATGAGATCGGCGATCCCTACAAATTGAAGATGGAAGTGCGCGTCAACGGCAAGATGCGCTCGCAAGGGGTATCCGATGGTATGCTGTTTTCGTTCGAGGAGATCATCGCGCATGTCACCAAGGACGAAACCTTGATGCCCGGCGAATTCATTGGTTCCGGAACGGTCGGCAATGGTTGCGGACTCGAAATCGGCTGGTATTTGGAACATGACGATGCGATCGAACTCGAAGTCGAGAAGATCGGCGTCTTGAGGAATCGGGTCGAACGCCAAGATGCGAAAGCGGCTTAGGTCAATAACAAAAAAACCGAGTGAGGAAACACCATGGCGCGCAAATTGATCGACATCTCCGTCCCCTTGCAAAACGACGTGCCGGCCGATCCGCCGGGTGGACACCCGACCATCCAGTATATCGACCACCAGCAGGGCCTGCCGCGCATGCTGCAGTTCTTCAACGGACTGAAGGCGGAGGATCTGCCGGACGGGCAGGGCTGGGCGGTCGAGCAGGTACAACTCTCGACCCACAACGGCACGCATCTCGATGCGCCCTGGCATTTTCATCCCACCATGAACCGGGGCGAGCGGTCATGGACCATCGATGAGGTGCCGCTGGAATGGTGCCTGCAGCCCGGCGTGAAACTCGACTTCCGGCATTTCGCCGATGGCTATGTCGCGACCGCTGAGGATGTCGAGAACGAGCTCAAGCGGATCGGCCACACCCTGTCGCCGCTGGAGATCGTGGTGGTCAATACCAGCGCCGGCGTCAAATACGGCCAGCTGGATTATGTCACCTCCGGTTGCGGCATGGGCTATGAGGCGACCATGTACCTGCTGGAGCGCGGCGTGCGGCTGACCGGCATCGACGGCTGGAGCTGGGACGCGCCCTTCGTCTACACCGCGAAGAAATATGCCGAGACCAAGGACGCCAGCCTGATCTGGGAGGGCCATAAGGCCGGCCGCCACATCGGCTATTGTCACATCGAGAAATTGCATAATCTCGAACAATTGCCGTCGACCGGATTCATGGTGTCGTGCTTCCCGGTGAAGATCGAGCGCGCCTCGGCGGGCTGGACCCGAGCCGTCGCCATTCTCGACGGATAGGATCGATCGCGCCAACAAGAAAAGCCGGGAGGAATGTTCATGACGGAATTACGTGCACCCGCTTTACGGGGATGCTTCTGCTGCAATGAATCCGAATCATCGTTCTCGCCACCAAGCCGACGTGGCTTCATGCTCGGCGCCGGTGCATTGGCACTGGCCACTGCAACCAGCGGCGGCGGCCGCGCGGCGGCGCAGACCGCCGATGCAAAGCCGTTTCGCATCGACGTCCATCATCATCTTTCGCCACCGACCTATGTGACGGCGTCGAACGAAAGCGGATTCGGCGATCCCTTGATGAAGAACTGGACCATCGAGAAGACGCTGGCAGATATTGACAAGGCCGGCATCGCCACCGCCATGCTGTCGGTCACCACGCCCGGAATAAATCCCATGAAACCCGACGTGGCGCGCCGGCTGTGCCGCGAGTCGAACGAATATGCGGCGAAGCTAGTGGTTGATCATCCCGGGCGATTTGGAAATTTCGCGATGGTGCCGCTCAGAGATGCCGATGGCAGCTTGCGGGAGATCGAACACGCATTCGATACACTCAAGGCCGACGGCGTCGCGCTGATGACGAGCTACGGTGACAAATGGCTCGGCGATCCCCTGTTCCTTCCGGTCATGGAGGAACTCAACCGCCGCAAGGCGCTGGTCTACACCCATCCCACCGCGGCGAATTGCTGTACGAATCTGGTGTCCACACAGCAGCCGGTCATGATCGAGTTCGGCACCGATACGACGCGCACGATTGCCGACATCGTCTTCTCCGGCAATGCGCGGCGGTTTGCGGATATAAACTGGATATTCTCGCATGCAGGCGGAACGATGCCGTTCCTGATCGAGCGCTTTGTGCGCAACCCGTTGCTGGATCCGAAGGCCAAGGCGAGTGTGCCTGATGGTACGCTGGCGGAGTTGAAGCGGTTTTACTACGACACCGCCCAGACCTCGAACAAGAGCGCGATGTCGGCGCTGGCAGCCATCATTCCGCCGTCGCAGATCGTGTTCGGCACCGACTTCCCATATCGGACGGGTATCGATCATGTGAAAGGATTGCGGGAGGCTGGCGTGTTCACCGAGCAGCAGATCGCATCCATCGAGCGCCGCAACGCACTCAAGCTGATACCGCGGCTGGCAAACTAGCCGCGTCGCGCTGCGGAAACTTTGAATCAAAATCAAACAAAAAAAAGGGCGTGTCGGTTACCCGACACACCCGCTTCTTGTCGCTGATCGCGCGTCGAGGCGCCGATCAGGCAGGTATCAGTAATACCTGCAGACGCGAACGCCGTAGTCGTTCCACCAGCAACGCGGTCCGCCGATGTAGTAGCCGCCGCCGTAGCCATAACCGCGGCCATAGCCATAGCCACGACCTCGGCCACCGCCGCGAAAACCGCCGCCACGACCGCGGCCACCGCCACGAAAGCCACCGCCACGACCGCGGCCACCGCCGCGACCACCACCACCACGACCACCACCGCCGCGACCTCCGCGGGCTTCCGCCGACGTGGTCGATGCACCTACCAGAATGGCAGACGTACTGAAGACATAGACGAACATCAAAGCCATCGCTGCGAGACAGCGCGTCAGGGCACTATAGCGTTTAGTCATTCTGGAATCTCCCGGTCACTTTCAAGAACCATCTGGACTTCGGCACTATCTCACTTAGACGCTCGAAAATGCTTTCGGTTCAGATGAGCTAAGATAATATTTCCACTAAGGTTCTTCCGGCAGGCTGGGACTCTATTAAGAAGGAAATGTAAGGTCAAGTTATAGTCCACCTTCGCTGGATTCCTGTGTTGCCTAGATCACGTTCGTTCATCTTCGTTCATCTTACCATGCTGCGATTGTGCACTGCAGAATTCCGAAAATGGAAAAACGCCGCAAGAAAATCAGACCAGAAAAATTGGCCAGGAAATCAGGCCAAGAAAATTGAGCAAGGTCACGCCAGCAACTTGAAGTCGACACGATCTTTCGCACGACGATCTCCCGCCTCAAAGAGTATCCATGCCCAAACAACACACCTACGTCCTCGGCCTGAACACCTACGACCACGATGTCAGCGCCTGCCTGTTGCGCGATGGCGTGATTGCCTATGCCATCGCCAAGGAGCGGATCACGCGGGTCAAGCATGCGTCCGGCTTCTACAAGGAGGTCATCGATTATTGCCTCGACGCCGAGGGTATCACGCTGGATGACGTCGATCTGATCGTTCGCAATTGCTACATCCTCCCCGTCGGGGAGATGGAAGAGCGGCTGGTCTATTTTGACGCACCGGGCTTCCTTCCCGAGTTCGAACGCGACGACGCGGCAACGCACCCGCTATACCTGTCACATTCAGACAAGGTGGTGACCATTTCCCACCATCTGGCGCACGCCTACAGCGCGTTCGCGGTATCGCCGTTCGAGGACGGCGTGGTGATGATCGTCGACGGTGTCGGCAGCTACCAGTCCGACGTCATGGAACCCTATCCTGCGAGCGACACCGCAACGCCGCTCGCGCGCGAATCCGAGAGCTATTACAAATTCAAGGGATCGACGCTCGAATGCCTGAAGAAGGTTTTCATGGAGCCGGACCGCGGCTTCCTGAGCGATGAATTCTACAATATGCCGGGGATGGGCGCGCTCTACAGCCGGGCCTCGACCTACATCTTCGGCGACTGGAATAAATGCGGCGAGCTGATGGGCCTCGCGCCGTATGGCCGTCACAACCAGGTCAAGAGCCTGATGGGGCTGACCGACGGCAAGCTCGAGGTGCCGCACTGGACCACCGATCTCAAACAGCCCTACGTCCAGGACGGCGGCAACTGGGAAAAAAGCCCGGCGATGCGGCACTGGGAGGATCTGGCCTGGCGGGTGCAGGACGATATCGAAAACGTGCTGCTGGCCCGCGCCCGCTGGCTCCGCGAAACGACCGGAGCCAAGAACCTGACGTTGGCCGGTGGTGTCGCGCTGAATTGCGTGGCCAATGGCCGGCTCGCCCGTGAAGCCGGTTTCGACAATATCTGGATCCAGCCGGCGACCGGCGATGACGGTATTGCGATCGGCTGCGCCTATTATGGCTGGCTTGAGATCTTGAAGCAGCGCCGCAACTTCGTCATGGAGCATTCCTATATCGGCAGGCCGTACAGCGATCAGGATATCGCGGCCTCACTGCACCGCTTCCTGGTGCGCATCCAGATCGACGCCAGGCGTAGCGACAATGTTTGTCGCGATACCGCGAAGTTGCTGGCCGATCAGCGCGTGATCGGCTGGTTTCAGGGCGGCTCCGAGTTTGGCCCACGGGCGCTCGGCAACCGCAGCCTGCTCGGCGATCCCCGCAAGCCCGAGATGAAGGATATCCTCAACAGCCGCGTCAAGCATCGCCAGGCGTTCCGCCCGTTCGCGCCGATCGTATTGGCCGAGCGGATGAAGGACATTTTCGAGGGTGAGCACGACTCGCCGTTCATGCTGATGGCCAAGCCGGTTCGCCCCGAATGGCGCGACAAGATTCCGGCGATCGTGCATGTCGACGGGACGGCGCGCGTCCAGACCGTGCGCGAAGCGACCAATCCGATGCTCTACCGGTTGCTGAAGGAGTTCGACGCGCTGACCGGCGTTCCCGTGCTGATCAACACGTCCTACAACATCAAGGGCGAGCCCATCGTCGAAACGCCGCGCGATGCGGTGGCCTGCTTCCTGACCACGGGGGTCGACCATCTGATCATGCACGACACGGTGGTGTCGAAGACCGCCATGCACAGGGTGGTCGGACCGCTGGTCGATACCTATTATGACGTCAGGAACCTGGTGTCGTCGACTGGCTGATAGGCCCGAACGCCGGCTGAAGCGGCGGTCAGGTCGCACCCACAGGGCTTGATCAAGACGCCTTGATCAAGCGGCCTTGTTGATCAAGCGGGCTTTGTTGATCAAGCGGCTTTGGGCGCCGCCGGCTTGGGCAGCGGCTTGTCCTGCCGTTTCGACCAGGAAATGTAGTAGGCGACGATCGTCATGATCGCGATGCCGGTCACGCTGACGAAAATCTGCGCGAACAGCGAACCCGAACTCAGCGACAATTCGAAGTGCCCGACGAACGACAGGAACACGCCGACGCAGAACACGGCGAGTGACTGCTGACCGCAGACGATCAGCGGATCGAAGATCTTCCATTCCAGCGCTGGCCAGTCCTTCGGGATGAAGCGGATCACCATGATCACGATCACCACGAAATGAATGAAGCGATAGGGCGCAAGATTGGTTTTTTCGTTGGGATTGAAGGTCGAATAGAGCCAATGCGGGAACATGTTTCCGAAATCCGGAAACTTGCCGGCCATCGTCATGACCAGTCCCAGTATCAGATAGGCTATGCAGAAATACAGCGTCACCGGGTGATTGATGATCGCCGCCGACTTCCGTGCGCCACCAAGCGCGCACCACGAGCCGAATACGAACAGCACCTGCCAGGCGAACGGGTTGAAGTACCAGGTTCCGGCGGGGTAGGCCGGCAGGTTCCAGCCGGTCTGGCGCGATACCAGCCACAGCACGATCGCGGCGATCATGGTCCAGTTGGGCTGGCGCAGCATCATCCACAGCACCGGCGGGAACAGCCCCATCAGCACGATGTAGAGCGGCAGCACGTCGAGATTGACCGGCTTGAACTTCAGGAACAGGCCCTGGCGCAGCGTTTCGGTCGCGTTGTCGACCAGGCCGACGACGTTGAACTCGTTGACCAGTTCGGAATCACCAAAGCGCAGCGCGAGATAGCTGATCGAGGCGATATAGATCACGAACAGGATGATATGGGCGACGTAGAGCTGCCAGACGCGCTTGGTCAGCCGCGTGGCGCCGACGATGAAGCCGCGGTCCAGCATCATCCGGGCGTAGACGAAGGAGGCGGTATAGCCGGAAATGAAAACGAACAAATCGGCCGCGTCGCTGAAACCGTAATTTCGGGTCGTGATCCAGTTCACGACATTGTCCGGGATGTGATCCAGATAGATCGCCCAGTTTGCGACCCCGCGAAACAGGTCGAGCCGGAGGTCGCGTCCTTTTTCGGGCAGGGTGGCGTTGATTTTCATGGGAGCCGTTTCGAAGTGATGCTTTCGGGAAGATCGTGCCGCGAGACCAAGCCTTGAATCATGCCTCGAACCATACTTGGGCCGCGGGCCGGCCCGACATTGTCACAGTGCAGCATAGTGACTATACCGATACGAAAATGGTACATCCGGGGTTACGGAATCACCGATCAAATTCCCTGAAAGGTGTCTCTATACTATCCCGGCCGTTTCCGCCAAACGTCACCACGTCGCACATCTTACGTCAGCTATCTTACGTCGCCTGTCTGATGTCGCATATCTCTGGGGGTCCGACCATCCATGACCGCACGCATTTTTAAGCCCGCCAAAAACGCGATGCAATCGGGGAGGGCCAAGACCCGGGAGTGGCAGCTTGATTACGAACCCGAACAGCCGCGGGCGATCGAACCCTTGATGGGCTGGACCTCGTCCGGCGACATGAAACAGCAGCTCACGCTCCGCTTCGACACCAAGGAAGACGCGGTCGCCTATTGCGAGCGC
>JACDAG010000383.1 GCA_013695565.1 Bradyrhizobium sp. | reverse complement strand
GCGCTCGCAATGACGGCTGGCTACCGCACCCTCACGACCTTCGGCATTTTCACGACACGGTCGCTTTCGCCTTCTTCGGCATAGGGCGCCAAAATATCCAGCAAATCGCGGCCGCGCTGCGGGGTCGGCGCTACCAGGGCCCGATTGGCCACGGAATCCAGATGGCTGTGCATCAGGCTCATCACCTTGGCCTCGTCGCCCTTGACGAGGGCGGCGATGATCGCGCGGTGTTCATTGATGGCGCATTCCGTGGAATGCGGGCGGCTGTACAGGGACAGCGTTAGACAGCAGCGATAAGCGACCTCGCTGACGTAGCGCACCAAGATCGGGCTGTTGGTCATCTGCGCGAGCAGGATGTGAAACTCCGTCGCCAGCCGGATCGACACCGCATCGGTGCCGTCGCGGGCGCCATCCTCGGCGTCGACATGCGCATTCAGCGTCGCGACCTGGGCTTTGGTCAGCTTGCCCGCAAGCTGGCGCACCACGAGGCGCTCGAGTTCGATCCGGATATCGAAGGCGTCGCGGGCTTCCTGCCAGCTCGGCGTCGCCACCACGGCGATGCGGTTGCGGCGAAGTTCGACGAGACCTTCCGCGGCGAGTTGTCCCAGTGCGTGGCGGGCAATGGTGCGGCTGACGCCGAATCGTTCACCGAGCGAATCCTCCGGCAGTTTCGCGCCGGGCTCCAGTGCCTGCTCGATGATGGCGCGGCGAAGCGCGCGGCAGATCACGCCGACCTTGTCGGAGGATTCCGCATTCTTGCCGGCCGAACGAGGCGCCATCGGCGAATCCCTCCGAGTGCTTCGAATGCGCCCTCATATCACAAATGGCCGACAATCGAGCGCCTGAATTGCATGCAGTTTGGCGCCCGGATTGCCTAAAAGGAATCCGCTGGTTTCGGTGGCTTTTGCGATGTGATTGATTCCATACGCGAGTTTTGCTGGCATCCGGCTTGCATGCACTTCCAGCCATGATGCGCATGCAACCACATTCGGAATTCTTGGGCTCCCCGGTTTCGGCCGCCGCCGTGCCGATCGCGATTGAACTGTCGGACGCCTCCGTCACCTTCGGCCGTGGCGAACGGGCGGTGCCGGCGCTGTCGAAAACCACGCTTCGGATTGCGGATGGCGAGTTTGTCGCGTTGGTCGGACCGTCCGGCTGCGGCAAGTCCACCATCCTGCGGCTGGCCAGTGGGCTGGTTCAGCCGACCACCGGCGTGGTCATCGTCGGCGGCCGGGAAGTCGCGGCGCGGGCGCTTCGCGTCGGCATGGCGTTCCAGAATCCGACCATGCTGCCCTGGATGACGATTGAGCGGAACATCATGCTGCCGCTCAAGATCGTCGAGCCGTTCCGCTCGCAATTCCGCAAGCTTCGCAAGACCGAATACCGCGACAAGGCCAACGCGCTGCTGGAGCAGGTCGGCCTCAAGGGGTTCGGCAACCGTTTTCCCTGGCAGCTTTCCGGCGGCATGCTTCAGCGCGCCAATCTGTGCCGCGCGCTGATCCACGAGCCGCGCATGCTGCTGCTCGATGAGCCCTTCGGCGCGCTCGATCAGTTCACGCGCGAGGAACTGTGGTCGATCCTGCAGGACCTCTGGATGACTCACAAGGCGACCGTGCTGCTGGTCACCCACGATCTGCGCGAGGCGGCCTTTCTCGCCAGCCGCATCTGCGTGATGAGCGCGCGGCCCGGCCGCATTGTCGACGACAGCGAGGTCAGCTTCAGCCGCCCGCGCACGGTGGCGATGACCTTCGAGCCCGATTTCGTGGCGCTGAACCAGAAGCTGCGCGGCTTCATCGTCGATGCCCGCAGCGCACCAGCCGAGGGAGCAATCTGATGACCGGACGGGATGTCAGGCAGAAAGCCTGGTCGGCGGCACTGATCGTGCTGTTCTTTGTCGCCTGGGAATTGTTCTGCGTGATGAGCGGAATGTCCGATCTGGTGCTGCCGCGGCCGTCGGAAGTATTTGTGACGCTGTACCAGAAATTTCCGCTGCTGTGGCCGCATATCCTCCAGACGCTGGCGACGACGATGATCGGCTTCGTGCTCGGCGTCGGCCTTGGCGTGGTGCTCGGCGCCGTGATCGGCGTTTCCAAGACCGCGTACGACACGGCCTATCCGCTGCTGGTCGGCTTCTCCTCGATTCCTAAGGTCGCTGTCGTGCCGATCTTCGTGCTGTGGTTCGGCTCCGGCTCAGTGCCGGCGGTGCTGACCGCGCTGTCGATCTGCTTCTTCCCGATCGTCGTCAACATCGCGACGGGGCTCGCCACCACCGAGCCCGAACTCGAAGACGTGCTGAAGGCGCTTGGCGCCAGCAAATTCGACATCCTCTGGAATGTCGGTCTGCCGCGCACGATGCCGTTCTTCTTTGCGTCCTTGAAGGTCGCGGTCAGCTACGCCTTTGTCGGCGCGGTATTGTCGGAAACGGTGGCGTCGAACCGCGGCATCGGCAACGTGATGATAACCGCATCGTCGAATTTCAACGTGCCACTGGTTTTCGCCGGCCTGTTCGTGCTCGCCGGCCTCGGCGTTGCGCTTTACGTGATCTTCTCGCTGATCGAGGGCCGCGTCACCGGCTGGGCCACCCGCAAGAACGATCTGATCGCGACATGACCCGTTTCACCAACCGCTATCCAACCCAGTCGAGGAGGTCACCATGTTAATGAGAGTAAGTACCGCGCTGTTGGGAGTTGCGCTGTTCGCAGGCGCCGCGAACGCCCAGGAGACCACCATCAAGTTCACCCTGGGCTGGAAAACGCAAGGAAGCGATGCCGCGTTCTTCTACGCCAAGGACAACGGCTACTTCAAAGAAGAAGGCCTCAACGTCGTCATCGACCAGGGTGAGGGCTCGGGCGCAACCGTGACGCGCATCATGTCGGGCGCCTATGACGCAGGGTTCGGCGACGTCAACGCCATCATTCAGAACGCGTCGACCAAGCCGCAGGACGCGCCTGTGATGGTCTACATGATCTGGAACCAGCCGCCGTTTGCGATCGTGACCAAGAATTCCAGTCCCATCAAGACGATCAAGGATTTCGAGGGCCATACACTCGGCGGCGCGCAGGGAACGCCGACCACGCGGCTGCTGCCGGTTTTCGCCCAGAAGAACAAGCTCGAAAACGACAAGATCAAGATCTCCAATATGGCGCCCAACCTGCAGGAGCCGATGCTGATCAAGGGCGACATCGATGCTGCGCTTGTGTTCAACATCACCAGCTATTTCAACCTCGTGCTGAACCGTCAGGATCCGGACAAGGATTACAAATGGTTCTCGTTCGGTGATTACGGCATGGACCTCTATTCCAACGGCGTCATGGTCTCGAAGAAGCTGCTGGCGTCGAATCCGAAGGCCGTCGCCGGGCTTGTTCGCGCCGTCAACAAGGGCATGATCGCGGTGGCCAAGGATCAGAACGCCGGCATGAAGGCGGCGCTGAATTACGACAATCTGATCAATGTCGATGTCGAAAAGCGCCGGCTGCAATATTCCTTCGACAAGCTGATCGTCTCGGCGGAGATGAAGGATATCGGCGTCGGCGACGTCAAGGACGACCGCATGACCCGCGCCATCGGTATTATCGTCGAGGGCTATCAGCTCACCCGCACGCCGACGTCAGCGGAAGTGTTTTCGCGCGAATTCCTGCCGCCGCGCGCGGAACGTGAATTGAAGTATATGGCGAACTAACCCCGTCATTGCGAGCGCAGCGAAGCAGTCCATGCTACCACGCGGGGAAAGATGGATTGCTTCGTCGCTTCGCTCCCTTGCGCAAACGCTTCGCGTTTGTCGCAGGCAATGACGGAGTGAAATAATGACGATGGAAATAACGGCACATAGCCTGTTCTCCGGCCCGGACCGCGGCCTGCTCGAAAACGCCGTCTTGCAGCACGAGAACGGCGTGATCACCTCCATTACCGAGGGAGCGCCGTCCGCGGCCGGGCCGCGCGCGCTCATCCTTCCCGCCTTCGTCAATGCCCACGACCACGCGCGGCCGACCGCGTCGTCCTTTGGCGCGATCGGCATGCCGCTGGAAAGCTGGATACTGCGATCTACGCTCGGCACGCCCGTCGACCCCTATCTCACCGCGGCTTCCGCGCTGGCGCGCTCGGCGCGGGCGGGGTGCGCGTCGATGATGATCCATTACACGAGGCCAAGCGGAACCATGCCGCTGGTCGAGGAAGCCAGGGCGATTGCGCGCGCGGCCTCCGATGTCGGCATCCGCATCGCGTTCGCGCTCGCTGTACGCGACCAGAATCCGATCCTTTATGGCGACGGCGAGCCAGTGCTGTCCGAACTCTCCAGCGATGACCGCAAGACGATCGAGGAACTGTTCGTCCGCGCGCCGATGTCGCCAAAAGCCTATATCGAGTTGACCGATGCAATTTCCTCGGCGATATCAGGTCCGAAGATCGATGTGCAGTTGGGGCCCGCGGGCGTGCAGTGGTGCTCGAAGCCGCTGCTGGAGGCGGTGGCGGAAAATTCGGCGCTGACTGGCCGGCGTATCCATATGCATCTGCTGGAGACCATCTATCAGCGCGCCTGGGCGGATGCGAATTTCCCGGGTGGTATCGTTCGCTACCTCCGGGACATCGGCTTTCTGTCCGATCGGTTGACGCTGGCGCACTGCATTCACGCCCGTCCCGACGAGATCGAAATGATCGCAGCATCAGGCACGCGCATCGTCACCAATTTCAGTTCCAACATGCATTTGCGCTCGGGCCTCGCACCGATTGCCGCCGCGCACCAATGCGGTTGCGCGATTGCGGTCGGCGTCGATGGCCTGGCGCTGGATGAGGACGACGACGTGCTGCGCGAGATGCGGCTGGTGCAGATGTTCCACGGCGGTCTCGGCTTCAAGCGCACTTGGACACCTGCGGAATTCTTCGGCCTTGCCGTCGCCAATGGCCGCAAGGCGACCGGCGCTCCTGGAACCGGCGCATTGACACCGGGCGCTGCGGCGGACTTCGTCACCATCGATCTAGACCGCCTCGATCGCGATCAGATCATGGCGGTCGATCCGATCGAACTGCTGTTTGCAAGAGGCAACGCATCGCTGTTACGCGATGTGGTTGTGGACGGTCGCACCGTCGTCAGGGAAGGCCGCTGCCTGGGTGTCGATCTTCCCGCGATCGATAAGGAACTACGCGGCATCTACCGCGCCAATGCCGGCAAGCTCGGTCATTTCCAGCGCGCGTGGCCGCCGCTTTCGGCTCCGCTTCAGAACTGGTTCGAAGCGCAACTGGATTGCAGTTAGGCGTAGCGTTTCCACGAAGTGGATTCCGATTCGCGTGAAGGAAACGCGTCAAAATAAAGAGCACTTCCTATCGTTCGCGAATTCCGTATCGCGGAACAAAATTCCGCTTGCATCGACAAGCGGGCAAGGTTTCATGGTCAGCAACAAGAAACTGAACCGGCGCGCGAATGACGCCGGATATTCGGCCATGAGGAAGCGTGATGGGCGCGTTGTCGCACCTGCGGATTGTCGAGGTTGGAAGCGCTGCGGCGACGAGCTATTGCGCGCGTCTGTTCGCCGATTTCGGCGCGACCGTTCAGAAGATCGAATCATCAGCGGGTGATCCGCTGCGCCGCACCGCGCCGTTGACGCCAAAGGGTCACAGCGCCTGGTTTGGGTTTCTCAATTTCAACAAATCGAGCGTCGCGCTCGATCTCGACGACGCCGGCGCTTCGTCGCGGCTGACCGAATTGATCGCGGCTTGCGACATTTTGCTCGATGGCCGCGACATCGATGCGGCGGATTGTCCGGCGTTCGATCTCGCAGCGCTGAAGCAGCGCAATCCCGGCCTGATACATCTCGACGTCAGCTGGTTCGGTCGCGAAGGGCCCTACGCCAAATTCGAAGCGACGGATTCGACGATCCGCGCGCTGACCGGCTTGGTAAAACTGGTCGGGCCCGCCGAGGGACCGCCGATGCACGCGCCGGACTTCCAGACCGGCATCTTCGCCGGGCTCTGGGGTTTTGTAGCGGCTGCTTCGTCCGTGCTGGGCAGGATGCAGGACGGGCAGGGGCGCTCGCATTCCCTGAGCATCTTCGAATCCAGCATCGCCGTGACCGAATACATCATGTTCGAAGGCTTCGTGCGCGGCGACATCATGCGGCGGATCGGCGTTAACCGGTTCTGGCCGACGTTCCCGGTTGGCATCTACGAGACCAAACAAGGCTGGCTTGGCGTCACCACGGTCACCCCGGCGCAATGGCGCGCGTTCTGCGAGATGCTGGGGCTGCCCGAATTGCGCAACGACCCGGCGCTGTTCATGGGCGTCGATCGCCTGCAGCATATCGGGTTGATCGAGGGCAAGATCCTTCCGAAGCTGAAACAGCGAACCGCACAGGAATGGTTTGCCGAAGGAATGCAGCGCAAAATTCCGATCGTGCCGGTGCCTGACATCAGCGACCTCATCGCCGACGAGGAGAAGAAGGCGCGTGGCGCCATCGTGCCGATCATGATCGGCGACGAGACCGGGTTTACGGCGGGCTCGATGCAGCGCCTGACCGGAACACCGCCACGCCGCGGCGGTGCGGTTCCTGATATCGGCGAGCAAATGCTCGGCTGCGCGCATGCCAGCGAGGCCGTCGCGCGAGCCCCGGCGCCGGCATCGACGGGCTCAATCGGCCTGCCGCTCGAAGGCGTCCGCGTGGTCGATTTCTCGATGGGCTGGGCCGGGCCGATTTGCACGCGGACCCTCGCCGATCTCGGCGCCGACGTCATCAAGATCGAAGCCACGCAATATCCGGATTGGTGGCGCGGGGTGGACCGGCGGCCGGCTTATGTTCTCGAACAGATGTACGAGAAATCCGTCCGCTACTGCATCATGAACCGCAACAAGCGCGGCATCACGCTCGATTTGACACGGCCGCAGGGCCTCGATCTCGCCAAGCGACTGCTCACTGATGCGGATCTCGTGGTCGACAATTATTCCGTCGAAGTGTTGCCAAAACTCGGCCTCGGCTATGAGGTGCTGAGCAAGATCAATCCCAAGCTGGTGATGATGTCGATGTCGGCCTTCGGTGCCGGCAGCGTCAACCGCGATTGCCGCGCCTATGGCTCGACGCTCGAACAGGGCTCGGGCCTGCCGAGCGTGGTCGGTGATCCCAGCGGCCCCCCGGTGATGAGCCACACCGCCTTTGGCGATGCGGTCGGCGGCTTGAACGGCTGCGCCGCGGTGCTGACCGCGTTGATCCACGCCAGGCTCACAGGCAAGGGCCAGTTCATCGATCTCGCGCAGATCGAATGCATGATGCCGTTTGCGGCGCCGTGGATAACAGCGCATTCGATCGACGGCAAGGAGCCGGTGAAATACGGCAACCGCCATCCGGATTTCGTGCCGCATGGCTGCTTCCCGTGTGCCGGCGCCGACAATTGGATCGTTGTCGCGGTTTCCAGCGATGCGATGTGGCCAAAACTTGCCAAATTACTCGGACGTACCGATTGGGCCACGGACGCCTGGCTGAGAACGGCGGTGGGGCGGCGCGCCATCGAGAGCAAGATCGAGGCCGCCATTACCGCCTGGACTTCGGCGCACGACCCGGACGAAGCTATGGCTGCGTTGCAGGCGGCGGGCGTTGCATCCGGCGTGGCGCGGCTGCCGATCGAACTGTTAAGGGATCCGCAATTGCAGGCGCGCGGCTTCATCCAGGAGATTGACCGCGCCTTCATCGGCAAGCACCCGCAACCGTCGATGCCGTTCCGTGATGGCGAAAAGCCATTTCCGATCCGAACACCGCCGCCGACGCTCGGCGAGCACAATCAGGAAATTCTCGGTGGAATGCTCGGGCTTTCCGATGCCGAGATCGACCAGCTGACCCGTGATGGCATCATCGGGACCGAGATGCTGATGGAGGAGCAACTCGTGAAAGAGAAAAAGCGGGCGGCGGGCTGATGGCAGCGGCCCAGCCGGCACAACGCGGATCGGAAGCGGTTGCGGGTGGCCCGCAAGCGCTGATGTCGGTGCGCGGGCTCGGCATCCGCTTCAAGACCTCGCAGGGCGTCTGGCAGGCGACCCGCAAGATCGACTTCGACATCGCGCCCGGCGAGCGTGTCGGCATCGTCGGCGAAAGCGGCTGCGGCAAGACCATCACCGGCCTTTCGATCCTGAAACTGCTGCCGAATAATCTGGCCGGCCTCGATGGATCGATCCATTTCGGCGGCATCGATCTGGCGTCCTGCAGCGCGCGTGAGATGCGCGCGATCCGCGGCCGGCGCATCGCGATGATCTTCCAGGAGCCGATGAGCGCGCTCGACCCCGTATTCACCGTCGGCCACCAGATCGCCGAGACGCTGCGGGTTCATACGGGTGTCAGCAAGGAAGTGGCGAGGGAGCGCAC
>JACDAG010000366.1 GCA_013695565.1 Bradyrhizobium sp. | reverse complement strand
GTGCATGACGGGTCGGCTGCATCCATCCCCAGGGTTCGTCATAGGGCAGGGAGTCACTGAGCTCGACTGACTTGCGCAAATGCGCAAAGGCCACCTCAAAATTGCCTTTTCGATATTCGAGCTCGCCGTTCAGCATTTCCTCGGCGACGCCCAAGAGGCCGACAATCGTATTGTTGTGCACGCGGCGGCTCTCGGGCACGCGAATCTTCGCTGCCATGAACGACGCCTTCTCGGCCTCGGCCTCGGCGACATTGCCAAGCGCCGAATGAGCAACCGCCTTGGCGTAGTGGATCATGGCGACATTCGAGCAGTAGAGGTCGTGATCCCCAGGGAGTCCCTGCGCGATGATTTCGTGCCATTTGCCGAAGCGCACCAGGACGTGCTGCTTCATCGTCAAATAGCCTTCGAGGAAATCCGCCATCGGTGGCGATTGAACACGCAGCACCGCCTCGGGAATCGTGGCGATCAGTTCCTCGGCCAAAGCGATGGCGGGTTTGTACTGGCCAAGAAACATGGCCCCATAGATCGCAAAATGGAAGTCGTGGATGACATAGACCAGGTAGACACCAGGACTGTCCGAATAGGCGAGGAACCTGCGGTCGGTCGCCAACGCCTTCTGATTATGGACAAGGACGTCGTTGTAGTGACCGCACAACACATCAAGATGCGTTGGCATGTGAATCAGGTGACCGGAATCGGGGACGATCTCGCGCAACCGGTCGCCGGCCCGCAGCGCTACTTGCGGAAAAGGCGACATCTCCATCAGGTGGACATAGAGATGCAGCAGGCCCGGGTGATCCCATGCCGCAGGCATCCTGTCGAAAGCGTCTTCCAGTACCCGCCTGCATTCCTCGGTGCCCGCTCCCACAGCCGGCGCGCCGGAGGGCAGATCCCACATCTGCCACGGAGTCTCGTTCATGAGCGACTCGGCAAAGACCGCGCGGACCTCGAGATCGTTGGGAAAGTCAGCGAAGATGTTGCGCATTTTCTTCGTGTAGGCCTTGTCCCACGGTGCCATATCCTCGATCGCCTCGCGCTGGGGATAGCGCGCGGCAAGCGCCTGGATCATCGCGCGCTCGAGCGCATTGGCCTTGCCGGCATGGGCGAGCGCTTCCTGCATGGCATCGTAAGAGGCCGACAGCGCCATCTGCCGGCCATGCGGGTCATAGCGAACCCAGGGTAGATTATAATTGGGCCCCGAGGCATAGCTTACGCCCCAATGCGCCATGGCGCATTCGCCGTCGTGCTCCAGCGCCTTTTGAAAACACTTGATCGCTTCGGTATGGTTGAACCCAAACAACCAGTTAAGCCCCCGGTCGAACCAGAGCTGGGCGTCAGGCGACGAGGTCGTGACTTTGCGACTATATGGACCAAGATCAAAATAGGTCGTGCCCATTTCCCTCTCCGTGATCGTCGCTTTCGCGAGCGGGGTCGCCGACCGATCGGGGTGTACGCGGCCCTCCGGGTCTGGTGCCGCCTAGATTAGCGCTTTTGCGATAAGACGACGAATCGGAAAGAGCGGGCAATCGCGCCGACGGCTGCGACCCAATGTCCATTCGGGGCTCAGGAGCCGCGCAGCAATTCACTGATGACGTGGAACTGGTTGTCGCGAAACTCGACCATGTAACCGTCCTTGATCGGACGATAATCCTTCGACGAGGTGTTGAGCTTGACGCCCGGCATCAACAGCGGCAGCGCGACGTCTTTCAGGTTGGCGGCCTGCGCCATGATGTTCTCGCGGCTGAGATCGTTCTTGCACTGCTCCAGCACCACCACCAGCGCCTGGGCCACCATGTAGCCATAGCCGGCGGCGAAATTGGCCGGATCGACGTTCGGCACCCGCGCCTTCATGAATTCGCGGTAGGCGATCATGTCTGGATCCTTGGAATCTGCCGTGTAGGGCTTTAGCGAGCCGACCGACAAGATGCCGTTGGCGGCCTCGAGGCCCGCCGGCACCATCACCGTTTCCCTGTTGGCACAGCCCGAGGAGATGAAGCGAATCGGGCGCCAGCCGGTCTCATACGCCTTGCGGATTGCCTGCGCGCAGGCGCGCGGCGTCACGCTGTAGACGAGGAAGACGTCGGCCTTGGTGTTGGCGAGTGTCAGGATTTGCGAATCCACGCTGGGATCGGCGACTTCGAAGCTCGACGCCAGCGCGATCGCCTTGTCGGCGTCGGCGCCGAGCGCCTCCTTCACGCCGCGCAGGTAATCCTTCCCGGCGTCGTCGTTCTGGTAAAGGATCGCAAAGCGCGCGTTGGGATTTTTCGACCGCGCATAGCGCACGTCGATGCCGGCTTCCTCGACATAATTCGGCGCCCACGGCAGCGCCATCAGCCAGGGCTGGTTGACCGGGTCGTTCCATTTCGAAGCGGAGGAGATCAGGAACAGATGCGGCACCTTGGCGCCGTTGAGATATTTCGCGGTCGCCGAACTCGGTGCGGTGCCCATGGTGCCGAACATGAAGGCGACGTTGTCGTTCTCGACCAGGCGTCGTGTCGCCTCGACCGTCTTCGGCGGCGAGAAGCCATCGTCGAGCGAGATCATGTTGAGCTTGCGCCCGTTAATGCCGCCCTTCTCGTTGACCATGTCGAAATAGCCGGCAAAGGCCTTGCCGGTGACGCTGAGCGCCGAGGCCGGGCCGCTATACGGCATGATGTTGCCGAACTTGATCTCGGTGTCGGTAATGCCGGGTTGCTGGGCGAAGGCCGCGGTTGAGGCGGCGAGCGACAGCGCGAGGAAAATGGCCGGGGCAGCTTGGCTCGATCGGATCATGCTTCATCTCCCCGGCGTTATGCCGATTTTGTGTTATTGCTTTTAGGCGAAGCCGTTTTGGTCAAGTCTAGGGCATGGCCGGGGAACTGGTCTTGCGTTGAGTTGCTGGACGCGGGGCATCTCAGCCGCTCAACGCAAGTGTAGGTGGGCCCACCTGAGGCATCGTGATTCCGTCGGGAGGACAGCATGCTGGAGCGGACAAAGGTGCAAAACCCGTTTTATAACGCGGATCATGAAGCCTTTCGCGACATGATGCGGCGCTTCGTGACACGCGAGATCGAACCCTATGCCCATGAATGGGACGAGGCGGGTGAGTTTCCTCGTGCGCTATATGCCAAGGCCTCCGAGATCGGTCTGCTGGGGCTCGGCTTCCCCGAGGAATATGGCGGCGTTCCCGCCGATCAGTTCATGAAGATCGTGGCCTCGCAGGAACTCGCGCGCGCCGGTGCTGGTGGTGTCTCCTCGAGCCTGATGAGCCACACCATCGGCTCGCCGCCGATCGCGCGCGCCGCCCGCCCGGAGATCAAGGCGCGGGTGTTGCCCGAGGTGCTGTCGGGCAAGAAGATTTCGGCGCTGGCCATCACCGAGCCGAGCGGCGGATCCGACGTAGCCAATTTGCGCACCAAAGCGCGACGCGACGGCGATCATTACGTCGTCAGCGGCGAGAAGACCTTTATCACCTCGGGCATGCGGGCCGATTATCTCACCGTTGCTGTGCGCACCGGCGGCGAGGGCGCAGGCGGTGTCAGCTTACTCCTCATCGATGGCGACACGCCGGGGCTTTCGCGAACCAAACTCAAGAAGATGGGTTGGTGGGCGTCGGACACCGCGACGCTGCATTTCGACGAATGTCGGGTGCCGGTCGAAAATCTGCTTGGCGAGGAAGGCCAGGGCTTTAAACTCATCATGCATAATTTCAACAGCGAGCGCATGGGCATGGCGGCGAGCTGCACCGCCTACGCGCGCGTCTGCGTCGAGGAGGCGATCGCCTATGCCAAGGAGCGCCAGACATTCGGCAAACCGATTTCGCAGCATCAGGTGATCCGCCACAAGCTGGTCGATATGGCGCAAAAGGTCGCGGTCTCGCAGGCGATGCTGGAAATGCTGGCGTGGCGGCTCGGACAGGGCGAGAGCCCGGTCGCCGAAATCTGCATGATGAAGAACCAGGCGACGCAGACCATGGCGTTCTGCGCCTCCGAGGCGGTGCAGATCTTCGGCGGCGCCGGCTTCATGCGCGGCATCAAGGTCGAGCGCATTTATCGCGAGGTAAAGGTCAATGCCATCGGCGGCGGGACGGAGGAGATAATGAAGGATCTCGCGTCGAGGCAGATGGGGTTGTGAGTTCTCGTCATTCCGGGGCGCGTCGTAGACGCGAACCCGGAATCCAGAGATGAGTTAAATAATATCGAGGTTCCGGGTTCGGCGCTTCGCGCCGCCCCGGAACGACAGGGAACACCATGCTCTTCACCGCCGACCACGACGAACCCCGCCGTATCCTGCAGAAGTTCATCGCCGCCGAAATCAATCCCTTCGTCGATGAATGGGAGAAGGCCGAACAGTTTCCCTCGCACGAATTGTTCAAGAAGCTCGGCGATCTCGGCTTTCTCGGCCTCAACAAGCCCGTGGAGTTCGGCGGGCAAGGGCTCGATTACAGCTACGCCCTGATGATGGCCGAGGAACTCGGCGCGATCAATTGCGGCGGCGTGCCGATGGCGATCGGGGTGCAGACCGATATGGCGACGCCGGCGCTGGCGCGGTTCGGCTCCGATGAGGTGCGCCGCGAATTTCTCGCGCCTGCGATCGCGGGCGACGCGGTCGCCTGCATCGGCGTGTCCGAGCCGGGCGCCGGCTCCGATGTCGCCTCGATCAAGACCAGTGCCAGCAGCGACGGCGACGATTACGTCATCAATGGCGGCAAGATGTGGATTACCAATGGCGTGAAGGCCGACTGGATCTGCCTGCTCGCCAATACCAGCGACGATCAGGTGCATCGCAACAAGTCGCTGATCTGCGTGCCCATGAAAAGCAAGGGCGTGCAGGTCGCGCGAAAACTCGACAAGATGGGGATGCGCTCCTCCGACACCGCGCAGATTTTCTTCGACAATGTCCGGGTGCCGAAGCGCAATCGCATCGGCGAGGAGGGCAAGGGCTTTACCTACCAGATGGTGCAGTTCCAGGAGGAGCGGCTGTGGGGTGCCGCGGCCTGCCTGAAGGCGCATGAATACATTATTGCGGAGACGATCGAATACACGCGTAACCGCAAGGCGTTCGGCAAGACCATCCTCGCTAACCAGGTCGTTCACTTCAAGCTCGCGGAAATGCAGACCGAGGTCGAGCTGCTGCGCGCGCTGATCTACCGCGCCGCCGAGGCCCTGATCGCGGGCGAGGACGTAACGCGCCTGGCGACGATGGCGAAGCTCAAGGCCGGACGTGTGGGCCGCGAACTCACCGACGCCTGTTTGCAATTCTGGGGCGGCATGGGTTTCATGAACGAGACGCCGGTCAGCCGCGCCTATCGCGACAGCCGCCTGACCTCGATCGGCGGCGGCGCCGACGAGGTGATGCTGACGGTGCTGTGCAAGATGATGGGCACGTTGCCGGGGATGAAGCGGGAGTAGCAAAGAGGGCATTTCCGGCGAAGCTCGTCATGCCCGGCCTTGTGCCGGGCATCCACGTCTTTACAG
>JACDAG010000340.1 GCA_013695565.1 Bradyrhizobium sp. | reverse complement strand
GCCTAGCGCGGCCGCGGAACACGCGGGAACACCCCGAATTGGGTTGGCCTTGGCTGTGCCCAGTTCTAGATATTGGCCATGTCTTCGAAATCCCCGGCTTTGGAATCCCCGCCGGCCGCCGTTCCTGCGCCGGATCTCCCGGCTTCAGCCCCGCCAAACCAGCCCGGCCTGCTCGAGCTGTTCGTGGCGTTCGCCAAAATGTCGCTTGCCGGCTTTGGCGGGGTGCTGGTCTGGGCCCGGCGCGGCATCGTCGACCAGCACCGCTGGATGACCGCGGAAGAATTCAACGAGACCTTCGCGCTGTGCCATTTTCTGCCAGGGCCCAACATCGTCAATTTGTCGGTCGTGTTCGGCTCGCGCTTTCGCGGCATTGCCGGTGGCATCGCGGCCTTTGCCGGGCTGGTCGGCCCGCCCATGGTGATCGCCACCATCCTGGCGGCGCTGTATGCGCGCTACGGTGAGATCGACGCGCTGCGACGGATCCTGGCCGGGGTGTCCTGCGCCGCGGTCGGGCTGCTGATTGCCGTCGTCTTCAAGATGATGATGCCGCTGATCAAAAAGCGCCATTTGGTCGGGCTCGTCATCCTGCTCGCGGTGTTCATCGCGATCGGGCTGGTGCGGCTGCCGCTGCAGGCGGCGTTGCTGGTGGCGATTCCGCTCAGCCTCGCCATCACCTATTTTATGCGCAGGCGGGCGAACGCATGAATTCAGACCCAAATCCGATTTCGACGCTCGTTTGGACTTTCGGTTTGATGTCGCTGTTTGCGGTTGGGGGCGCGAATTCGGCCATCCCTGAAATGCACAGGGTCGCGGTCGACGTCCAGCACTGGATAAACGACAAGCAATTCGCCGATATCTTTGCCATTTCCCAGCTCTCGCCGGGGCCGAACGTGCTGATCGTGACCCTGATCGGTTATTCCGTCGCGGGGGTGGCCGGCGCGCTGGCGGCGACACTGGCGATGTGCGGACCTACCGCCGTCCTTGCCTATTATGTGAGCCGTCTGCTGCAGCGGTCGAGCCATTCGCGCTGGCCCGCCATTATTCAGGCGGCACTTGTTCCGCTTTCGATCGGCCTGATGGGCGCCAGCGGCCTGATTTTGGCGCTGACTTCGGACCGTAGCTGGGTGGCCGGCCTGATTACGGCGGCGGCCGCGGTTCTGGCCTTCGCCACGCGGCTGAACCCGGTCTGGATGCTGCTGGCCGGAGGGGCTTTGGGTTTTGCTGGCGTTATCTGAGGAAAATGGCTAGGCAAGACCTTGGGACCAGTACACAAACGCCATCCAATCAGAAAAGCCATCCAATCAGAACGGGCGAGAAGCCCTGTCGGGGGGAGAGATATCGATGAGTGATACGCCGAGCCACGCGCCGGTCAAATCCATTATGCCGAGTTGGGTTCGCGGCCCGCAGGACTTCATCGGCGGGGTCGCGATGATTGCTATCGCGCTGTTCGCCCTGTGGGCGTCGAGCGATTTGCAGGGCATGCGCGGGTTTTCATTCGGGGCCGGAACCGCGCCGCGGATGTTCGCCTTTCTGTTGCTTGGGCTTGGTATCGCCGTGATGGTCGTCGGCCTCGTTACCGAGGGCGCGCATCTGGCGAAATACCATTGGCGGGGTCCGCTCTTCGTATCGCTGGCGATCCTTTCCTTTGCGCTCATGATCCGCCCGATGGGTCTCGTCGTCACGGCATTCGCCGCTTTCCTGATCGCGGCGATGGGTACGGCGGAAACGAAATGGAAGGAGACCATCATCGTCGGAATGTGCCTGACGGCCTTCTGCAGCCTGTTGTTTCCCTATGCCCTCGGTCTGCCCTTGCAGATGTGGCCCAAATTCATGATTCAGTGAGGGTATGATGGGTGATCTCTTTTCAAATCTTGGTCTCGGCTTCGGCGTCGTATTCCAGCTGGTGCAGTGGACCCCCGCTTTCCTGCACGGCGTGTCGATTCCGATCCCCGTCAACATCCTGCTGTGCCTGATCGGTGCGTTGGTCGGAACCTTGGTCGGCGTGCTGCCGGGCATCGGCACCATTGCCACGGTCGCGATGCTGTTGCCGATCACCTTCGGCCTGCCGCCGGTCGGCGCGCTGATCATGCTCGCTGGCATTTACTACGGCGCGCAGTATGGCGGCTCGACGACTTCGATCCTGGTCAACATTCCCGGCGAGGCCGGCTCCGTGGTGACCGCGCTCGACGGCTTCCAGATGGCCAAGCAGGGCCGGGCCGGGCCGGCGCTGGCGATCGCGGCGATCGGCTCGTTCTTTGCGGGCTGCGTTGCAACCGTCCTGATCGCCGTGTTGGGCGCGCCACTGACAAAACTCGCGCTGGCGTTCGGGCCCGCCGAATATTTCTCGCTGATGGTGCTCGGCCTGATCTTCGCCGTGGTGCTCGCCAAGGGATCGGTGCTGAAGGCGATCGCGATGATCGTGTTCGGCTTGCTGCTGTCGATGGTCGGGTCCGACATCGAAACCGGCGCGTCGCGGATGGCCTTCAACATCCCCGAACTTGCCGACGGCCTCGGCTTTGCGACGGTCGCGATGGGTCTGTTCGGCTTCGCCGAGATTATCCGCAATCTCGATGCCGGTGGTGAAAGCGACCGCGAACTGGTGCAGCAGAAGGTCACCGGCCTGATGCCGACCAAGAAAGACCTCATCGATTCCGCGCCGGCAATCGTGCGGGGCACGGTGCTGGGATCGATCCTCGGCATCCTGCCGGGCGGCGGCGCGGTCATTGCCTCGTTCGCGGCCTATACGATGGAAAAGAAGCTGTCGAAGAATCCGTCGCGGTTCGGCCGCGGCGCGATCGAAGGCGTGGCGGCGCCCGAAAGCGCCAACAACGCGGCCGCGCAAACCTCGTTCATCCCGCTGTTGACGCTCGGCATTCCGCCGAACGCGGTGATGGCGCTGATGGTCGGCGCGATGACCATCCATGGCATCGTGCCGGGACCGCAGGTGATGCAGAAGCAGCCCGAACTCGTCTGGGGCATGATCGCCTCGATGTGGGTCGGCAATTTGATGCTGCTGATCATCAACCTGCCGCTGGTCGGGATCTGGGTGCGGCTGTTGCGGGTGCCATACCGGCTGATGTTCCCCTCGATCGTGATCTTTTGCGCGATCGGCATCTATTCGGTGAACAATGCCCCGGTGGACGTCGTCCTCGCAGGTGCGTTCGGATTGGTCGGTTACTGGCTGATCAAGCACGATTTCGAACCGGCGCCGTTGTTGCTCGGAATGGTGCTCGGCCCGCTGATGGAAGAGAACCTGCGCCGGGCGCTGCTGATCTCGCGCGGTGACTGGTCAGTGTTCTTGACCCGTCCGCTGTCGGCGGTGCTGATGGGCATCGCTGCATTCCTGCTGGTGCTGGCGATATTGCCGTCGCTCCGCAAGAAGCGCGACGAGGTGTTCGTGGAGTCCGAGAGCTGATCTGACGTAGGCCTGCGTCGGCGTGCCGCAGCGCGGTGGCCTGAAGTCGAATCGACTTCAGGCGCGGGTTCGTTAAATGGAAATGCCGGCCGGTTAGGCCGGCATTTTTCGTTAACGGCTGAGTTGGGGGAATGAGATGAAACTGTATGGTCGCTTACTGGCAGGCGGTTGCCTGGCCATCGTTGCCGGGCTGGTGGCTGTTGCCGCGCCAGCCCAGGCGCAAACCTATCCGACCCGCAGCATCACCATGATTGTGCCGTTTGCGGCGGGTGGGCCGACCGACGTCATCGCGCGCATCGTCACCGGCCATATGGCGCAGACGCTCGGCCAGACCATCATCATCGAGAACGTGGTCGGCGCCGGCGGCACCACCGCCACCACGCGCGCCTCGCGCGCCACCAATGACGGCTATACGCTGATCACCGGGCATATGGGCACGCATGCAGCTTCAGTGCCGCTTTATCCCAATCTCGCCTATCATCCGGAGAAGAGCTTCGAGCCGGTCGGCCTGCTCGCGGGCACGCCGATCCTGATCCTGGCGCGCAAGGATTTTGCGCCCAAGGACCTCAAGGAGTTCATCGCCTACGTCAAGGCGAACGAAACCAAGGTCAACGCGGCGCATGCCGGCATAGGCTCGGTCTCGAACGTGTCGTGCGAGTTGCTGAACTCGGTCTTGGGGATCAAGCCGGTCGGCGTTCCCTTCAACGGCACCGGTCCGGCGATGAACGCCCTGGTCGGCGGACAGGTCGACTACATGTGCGACCAGATCGTCAACGCCGTGCCGCAGGTCAACGGTGGCGCCATCAAGGCCTATGCGATCGCAACGCCGGAGCGCAATCCGTCACTGCCGGATCTTCCGACCACCACGGAGGCCGGCTTGCCGGCCTTCCAGGCCCAGGCGTGGAATGCGATTTTCGCGCCCAAGGGAACGCCGGCGCCGATCGTCGCCAGGCTCAACGAGGCGGTCTCCAAGGCGCTCGACGACGAGAACGTCAAGAAGCGCCTGCTTGAGCTCGGCAGCGTGATCCCGGGCCCCAAGGATCGTACCCCCGAGGCGCTGGCCGCGCTGGTGAAAAGCGAAATCGCCAAGTGGACGCCGGTGCTCAAGCCGGCAGGTTAGTCAGTCTGATCAAGTAGATAGGCGAGGGGGCGGAACGCGAGTTCCGCCCCTTGTCGTTTCACGAAAGCATCATCATTTTTCCGGGTATAATCGAGGCGTAGCCGAATCGGCGCTGTCGATCGCCGGCTCCGGCCGCTAAATTCGCCTCCCCGAAAGGCCTGCGAAACCGACGCCAAGAAGACGCCATGAATCAGTACCACGACCTGCTCGAACGGATCCTTGCGGACGGCGCCGAGAAGCACGACCGCACCGGCACCGGCACGCTGTCGATCTTCGGCCACCAGATGCGCTTCAATTTGAGCGCGGGCTTTCCGATGCTGACCACCAAGCGGTTGCCGCTGAAGGCGATCGTGCACGAATTGCTCTGGTTCCTGGCCGGCGACACCAACATCAAATATCTCAAAGACAACGGCGTTTCGATCTGGGACGAATGGGCCGACGCCAATGGCGATCTCGGCCCGGTCTATGGATCGCAATGGCGATCCTGGCCGGCGCCCGACGGCCGCCGCATCGACCAGATTTCCAACCTCATCGACATGATCAAGCGCAATCCGGATTCGCGGCGCCTGATCGTGAGCGCATGGAATCCGGCCGATGTCGACAAGATGGCGCTGCCGCCCTGTCACTGCCTGTTCCAGTTCTATGTCGCCAAGGGCAAATTATCGTGCCAGCTCTATCAGCGCTCCGCCGATGTCTTCCTCGGCGTGCCCTTCAACATCGCGTCCTATGCGTTGCTGACGATGATGGTGGCGCAGGTCACGGGATTGAAGCCGGGCGACTTCGTGCATTCGCTCGGCGACGCGCATCTTTACTCGAACCACCTCGAACAGGCGCGGCTGCAATTGACGCGGCCGACCCGCGCACTGCCGGTCATGAAGATCAATCCGGACGTGAAGGATATCTTCGCGTTCCGTTACGAGGACTTCGTGCTCGAAGGCTACGATCCGCACCCGCATATCAAGGCAGCGGTTGCTGTATGAGTAGCGGTGTGAGCGATTGAATGTCTCTCACCATCCGCCGCGCGCGGCCCGATGAAGCCGGACTTGTCCTGTCGCTGGTGCGCGAGCTCGCCGAGTACGAAAAGCTGCTGCACGAGGTCGAGGCCACCGAGGCCGATATCGACGCTGCGCTGTTCGGCAGTCATCCCCGGCTGTTCTGCGAGATTGCGGAGTGGCAAGGTGAACCGGTCGGCTTCGCGGTCTGGTTCATCAATTTCTCGACCTTCAGCGGTCGGTCCGGCATCTACCTTGAAGATTTGTTTGTCCGTCCGGCGCAACGGGGCAACGGCATCGGCAAGGCGCTGCTGGCGCATCTCGCGCAGCAATGCGTCGCGAATGGCTGGTCCCGCTTGCAATGGTCGGTGCTGGACTGGAATACGCCGTCGATCGAATTCTACAAGTCGCTGGGCGCGGAACTGATGGACGAGTGGACGGTGTGCCGGGTCAACGGTCCGGCGCTGACGGCGCTGGCGCAGGGGAAACGCTGATGGAGATCGTCCTCATTGTCGCGGTTGCCGAAAACGGCGTGATCGGCGCTGGCGGCACCATTCCGTGGCGGCTGAAATCCGACATGCAGCGGCTCAAGGCGATGACGATAGGCAAGCCTGTGGTGATGGGGCGCAAGACCTTCGAATCGATTCCTCGCCGGCCGCTTCCCGGACGGACCAATATCGTGGTCACGCGCGATGCCGCCTATCGCGCCGCTGGCGCTGTGGTCACGACTTCCTTCGCCGCCGCCAAGGCCATTGCGACCGGCGACGCGCTGCGGCGTTTCGCCACTGAGATCGCCATCATCGGCGGCGCGGAGATCTACGCGCAATGGATGGAGTGCGCCGATCGCCTGGAAATTACCGAAGTGCATGCCACGCCTGATGGCGATACGCGCTTCGCCGAGATTGCGGTTTCCGACTGGGAAGAGGTCGCGCGCGTGCGGAATCCGGCCGGTCCCGACGACAGCGCCGACTTCTCCTATGTGACATTTCGTCGGCGAAGCCCGAGTTAATTGCCGCATTAACCCCACTAGCCAATGTTTGCATTGACAATTTCGGCCTCAGGCATAGCTGCTTCGAGCCAGAAGCTTGCGTTGTAAGGGCCCGGACGGTCCCCTATAAAGCCGGGCGGACATGCGAGGCCGGGCATCTTGCCCAATCAGGCGGACCCGGGCCCGCGGAGGAGAGTTTTATATGCCGTGGAAGAATCAAGGCGGGGGCCCGTGGGGCTCGGGTCCGAAGGGACCGTGGGGCAACGGTCCGCAATCGGTCGGGCCGCGCCCGCCCGATCTTGAGGACCTTCTGCGCCGCGGCCAGGACAAGATCCAGCAATTGCTGCCCGGTGGCCATTTCAGCGGCATGGGCATCGCGCTGGTCCTGATCGGCGCGTTGGCGATCTGGTTCCTGTCGGGGTTCTTCCGCGTTCAGTCGGAAGAGCTCGGCGTGATCCTGCGCTTCGGCAAGCACATCAAGACCGTGCAGCCCGGCCTGAACTATCATCTGCCCTATCCGATCGAGACCGTGCAGCTGCCGAAGGCGCTGCGCGTTTCCACCATCTCGATCGGCATGACGCTGGTTAGCGATCCGACCGGGCGCGGCCGCACCATGCGGGACGTTCCGGAAGAAAGCCTGATGCTGACCGGCGACGAGAACATCGTCGACGTCGATTTCACGGTGTTGTGGCGGATCAAGCCCGACGGCGTCGGCAACTTCCTCTTCAACATCCAGAATCCCGAAGGCACCGTGAAGGCGGTGGCCGAAAGCGCGATGCGCGAAGTGATCGGCCGCTCCAACATCCAGCCGATCCTGACCGGCGCCCGCACCACCACGGAAGCGGGCGTACAGGAACTGATGCAGAAGACGCTCGACGGCTATGGTTCGGGGGTTCAGATCACGCAGGTGCAGATGCAGAAGGTCGATCCGCCCACACAGGTGATCGACGCGTTCCGCGACGTGCAGGCCGCCCGCGCCGATCTCGAGCGTCTGCAGAACGAAGCGCAGACCTATGCCAACCGCGTCATTCCCGACGCTCGCGGCCGCGCCGCGCAGATCCTGCAGGTCGCTGAAGGCTACCAGCAGCAGGCCATTGCCGAGGCCAAGGGCCAGAG
>JACDAG010000334.1 GCA_013695565.1 Bradyrhizobium sp. | reverse complement strand
GTCCAGGGCTTGATCGCCTTGAGCGATTTCTTCGCGTCACGCGCCTGCCCCAGTTTAGCCATCGGCTTTTTTGCGGCCTTGCCGCGTAGCGGGCTCGCCGCGGCAGGCCTGCGGGATTTCTTGACGCGTTTCGGGGCCGCAAGTTTCGATGTAGACAGGGTTCTGCGGATGATTTTCGACATGATCGGGATATACTGACACGCGATGACCGCAGGCAACGACTTTGATCCCGAGGCGCAGCCCGAATTGTTTTCGGCGCTGCTGACCCCACACCGCTCGCTCAATCGCACCGGCTTTCTGGTGCTGATGGGGTTTCTCAGCGTGGTCAGCTTCGCCGCCGGCCTGGCGTTTCTGCTGATGGGTGCCTGGCCGGTTTTTGGCTTTTTCGGCCTCGATATCCTGGTGATCTATTGGGCGTTCCGGATCAATTTCCGCGACGCCAAAGCGAGCGAGGAAATTTCGGTGACGCCGTCCGAACTGCGCGTGCGCCGGATCAGCCACCGCGGCCATGTGGTGGAATGGGTGCTCAATCCGCTCTGGGTCCGGCTCGATCAAAAGACCCATGCCGAATTCGGCATTGAGCGGCTGTACCTGGTCTCCAGGGGCCGCCACGTATCGGTCGGAAGCTTTCTGGGGCCCGATGAAAAGGCTAGCTTTGCCAAAGCCTTAATGGCAGCGTTGCAGTCCGCCAAGCGCGGCATCACGTATAACCCTGTAACGTGAACCCTATCGGGAATCGGGTGGTTGGAGCGTCGGATGAGCCCTAAATCTGATCCCATGATGACACTCGCCATACACGACCAGCGCCTGGCCAAGCCGGGCCCCCAGAACGCCGCGCTGCGCGACTACGACTCCGTGCGCCGAGCCATCGCCTTCATCTCGGAACACTGGCGCGCGCAGCCCACCATCGAAGCGATGGCGGACGCCGCTTCGGTGACGCCGGATGAGCTGCACCTTCTGTTCCGCCGCTGGGCCGGACTGACGCCCAAGGACTTCATGCAGGCGCTGACGCTCGACCATGCCAAGGGATTGCTGCGTGACTCCGCCAGCGTGCTCGACGCCGCGCTCGACTCTGGCCTGTCGGGCCCGGGCCGGCTGCACGACCTGTTCGTGACGCATGAGGCGATGTCGCCCGGCGAATGGAAGAACGGCGGCGCCGGCATGACGCTGCGCTACGGATTTCATCCCTCCCCGTTCGGCACTGCGATCGTGATCGCCAGCGGCCGCGGTCTTGCGGGATTGGCCTTCGCCGATCCCGGCGAGGAGCAGGCCTCCTTCGCCGACATGAAGCGGCGCTGGCCGAACGCGAGCTATGTCGAGGATCGTGACGGCACGGTCGGCCTCGCGCAGCGCATCTTCGATACCAAGATGTGGCGGCAGGACCAGCCGCTCCGCGTGGTGCTGATCGGTACTGACTTCGAGGTCCGGGTCTGGGAAACCTTGTTGAAGATCCCGATGGGCCGCGCGGTCAGCTATTCCGACATCGCCAACAAGATCAGTAACCCGAAGGCATCGCGCGCCGTCGGTGCCGCGGTCGGCCGCAACCCGGTGTCGTTCGTGGTGCCCTGCCATCGCGCCCTCGGCAAGGGCGGCGCGCTGACCGGCTATCACTGGGGCATCACCCGCAAGCAGGCGATGCTGGGCTGGGAAGCCGGGCGTGTCCAAAATGTAATATGACGCGCCGCGTCGCGAACCCTATCATCGTCTGATCAGGACGGTAACCGACAGGGTTTTCACGACAATGCGTTTCCTCCGGCTATCGTGTCTTGCGCTTTCCGTTCTTGCGGCTGCGCTGATCGCCGGATTTTTCTACGCTTATCATTGCTCGGTGATGCCGGGTCTTGCAGCGACCGACGCCGTATCGGCGATCAAGGCGATGCAGGGCATCAATGCGGTCGTTCGCAACGCCGTTTTCGCGTTCAGCTTTTTCGGCACGTTGGCGTTCGGAGTTCTCGTCACCCTCCTGCTGCTCGGCGCAGGCGGCTGGCCGCTGGCGCTGGCCCTTTTCGGCACGGCCCTTTATGGCCTCGGCGCATTCACGGTAACGTTGCTTTACAGCGTGCCGTTGAACGAAGGTCTCGCAAACGTCGCACCGACCACGGAAAACGCCGCCGCTATCTGGCGGGCCTATCTCGAACCCTGGATGTTTTGGAATACACTGCGCATGGTCATGTCCGTGTTGACGCTGGCGGCTTTCACGGCAAGCCTAGTCATGATCGCACGCACGCCGGGCGCTCGCGTTTCGGCGTGATCGCTTACCCAGCCAGATCGACCTTCGACGCCACCGTAGAGTCGACGTTCAGCCGGTAGATCGCCAACGTGCCAGCCAGCGGCCTGCCGAATTACCCATGGCTGATATGCCGAGTTCACAGAGCGACTGGCGGGGAACAGTGCATACGCGCCCCGATTGACGATCGCATGTCGATCGCACACAACCACCCTGGGGTAAACAGCGAAAGGCCCGTCGATGCAGAAACGTCGTCCGGTGATGCTAGCGATATTGGATGGTTGGGGCTGGCGCGAAGATCCGGCCGACAATGCCGTTCGCCAGGCTAATACACCGAATTTCGATCGCCTGTGGAACACGGGTCCGCATGCATTCTTGCGGACGTCCGGGCGGGATGTCGGGCTGCCCGATGGGCAGATGGGCAATTCCGAAGTGGGCCATTTGAACATCGGCGCGGGCCGCGTGGTGATGCAGGACCTGCCGCGGATCAACGACGCCATTGCGTCCGGCGAAATCAAGTCCTCGAAGACGCTCAGCGCCTTGATGGAGACGCTGAAGCAGAGCGGCGGCACCTGTCATCTGATCGGCCTGATTTCGCCAGGCGGCGTACATTCGCATCAGAATCACGTCGCGGGACTGGCCGCCATCCTCGCCGCCCATGGCGTGCCGGCGGTCGTACACGCCCTCACGGACGGACGCGATACTCCGCCGAGATCCGGGGCCGATGATTTGAAGCGGCTGGCCGCGGCGCTACCGCCGTCGGTTCCGATCGCGACCGTTGTCGGGCGATATTATGCGATGGACCGTGACAAACGCTGGGATCGCGTCGCCAAAGCCTACGGCGCCATCGTAGAGGCCGAAGGTCCGCGCTTCGCCGACGCACAATCGGCAATATCAGATGCCTATGCGCATGAGATTTCCGACGAGTTCGTCGTCCCGTCGGTGATCGGCAATTACAAAGGCATAAGGGATGGCGACGGCGTGCTGTCTTTCAACTTTCGCGCCGATCGCGTCCGCGAAATCCTTGGCGCGATGCTCGATCCATCGTTTGCCGGCTTCCCGCGCAAACGCACCATCCGGTTCGCCGCCGCCGTTGGAATGACGCAATACAGCGCCGATCTCGACAGGCTGATGCAAACGATATTCCCGCCACAGGCATTCCCAAACATCCTGGGCGAAGTCACCGCAGCGGCAAACTGTACCCAATTGCGGATGGCCGAGACGGAAAAATATCCCCACGTCACCTATTTTCTCAACGGTGGACGGGAAGAACCTTTTCCCGGCGAAGACCGCATCATGGTGCCATCACCCAAGGTCGCGACCTATGACCTGCAGCCGGAAATGTCGGCCGCCGAGCTGACGGCGAAGGCCGTAGAGGCGATCGACTCCGGCAAGTACGATTTGATCGTGCTGAACTACGCCAATCCGGACATGGTCGGCCACTCCGGAATCCTGGCGGCTGCGATCAAGGCGGTCGAAACCGTGGATACCGCGCTCGGGAAAATCTCGGAGGCGATTCAACGATCCGGCGGCGCCCTGCTGGTGACGGCCGATCACGGCAATTGCGAAATGATGCGCGACCCCGTAACCGGCGGTCCGCATACCGCTCACACCACGAACCCGGTGCCCCTGCTGCTGCAGGGCGGCGGCGACGTGACATTGGCGGAAGGCCGGCTGGCGGATCTTGCGCCGACACTGCTCGATCTGATGCAATTGCCGAAACCCGCCGAGATGACCGGCATGTCGTTGCTGCGCCCGAACAAGTAGAGCGAGTTCGGACTTCGAATCGGCGCGTCGCAAAATTATCAGAAGTCGCCGAGGCCCAGCACGTCGGCCATGGAATACAGGCCGGGCTTCTTGTCCATCGCCCACAACGCCGCCTTGACCGCGCCCTGTGCGAACATGGTGCGGTCCTCGGCGCGATGCGTCAGCTCGATGCGTTCCATCGCGCCCGCGAAGATCACGCTGTGTTCGCCGGTGACGGTGCCGCCGCGCAGCGCCGCAAAACCGATATCGCCGGCCTTGCGCGCGCCGGTGATGCCGTCACGGCCACGCGCCGAATGCAGATGCAGGTCGACGCCGCGGCCCGCGGCGGCGGCCTCACCCAGCATCAGGGCCGTCCCCGACGGCGCATCGATCTTGGCCTTGTGGTGCATTTCCAGGATTTCGATATCGAAATCGGTATCGAGCGATTTTGCGACACGCTTGACCAACGCTGCCAAGAGATTGACGCCGAGGCTCATATTGCCGGACTGAACGACGATGGCGCGGGACGTCACGCTCTTGATCACGGCCATGTCGGACCCCGACAGCCCGGTGGTTCCGACCACGTGCACCAGCTTGCGTTCGGCCGCGATCGCCACGTTGGCGATGGTCGCGGCGGGCACCGTGAAATCGAGAATGCCATCGGCGTTCGCCGAGAGCGCCCACAGATCGGCGGAAAGCTTGACGCCGTTTTCGGGCAGGCCGGCGAGCACGCCGGCATCCTTGCCCAGCAGCTCCGAACCGGGCGCCTCCAGCGCGCCGGCGAGAACCGCTCCCGATGTCTCGGAAATGACGCGCACCAGCGCGCGGCCCATTCGGCCGCCGGCTCCCGCAACGATCAAACGCATGTCGGCCATGGCTTCACCTCTTCATGGGTATAGCTGGGGCAGACCGCTCCGGCAACTTCCCGTCATTGCGAACCACCGGGTCGCGCGAATGCGCGCCCGATGTCAGGCTCCGCGAAGCAATCCATCTGCCCACGAGGAAGCACGGATTGCTTCGTCGCGCTGCTCCCTTGCACAAACGCCTTGCGTTTGTCGCAGGCAATGACGGAAACTCTCACCCCGGCTGCGGGCCGTCATAGCCTTCGATGATGACGAGATCGCCCTGCGAGTGCGGGCTGCGGAGCGTGACCAGGCGGGCGTATTCCGGCGAATTGTAGCAGGCCAGGGCGGTCGCGTAGTCCTTGAATTCGAGCACCACGTTGCGCGAGCGCGAGGTGCCTTCCTTGACCTCATGCGGGCCGCCGCGCACCAGGAATTTGGCGCCGTATTTGGCGAACACCGGGCCGTTCTGCGCGATGTAATCCTTGTAGCCATCCATGTTGTGAATATCGATGCGTGCGATCCAGTAGCCTTTTGCCATCGTCGGTTCCCTTGTTTTCTTGCGTTATTTTTTCGTCAGCCCAGCGCCTGCGCGATTTCGGTTTGAATGGCATCCGCGGCCATTTTGGGATCGGCGGCTTCGGTGATCGGCCGGCCCACCACCAGATAATCCGCGCCGGCGGCAATCGCTCGCGAAGGCGTCATGATGCGCTTCTGGTCGCCGGTCGCCGAGCCCGCCGGCCGGATGCCCGGCGTCACCAGGTTCATCTGATGGCCAACGATCTTGCGTAAGGCAGCGGCTTCCTCCGGCGAACTCACCAGCCCGTCGACGCCGAGCACCTGCGCCTGCTGGGCCCGCGCTTCGACCAGATCGGAGACGTTGAGCCGGTAGCCGGCGGCATGCAGATCGCCGTCGTCATAGGAGGTCAGCACCGTGACGGCGAGGATTTTGAGACCCGATCCTGCGCGCGCTTCCACCGCCGCCTTCATGGTCTGCGGATAGGCGTGCACGGTCAGAAACGTCGCGCCCAGTTTGGCGACGCTCTCGACACCGCGCGCGACGGTGTTGCCGATGTCGTGCATCTTGAGATCGAGAAAAACTTTCTTGCCCGCGCTTGTCAGTTGACGGGCCAGTGGCAAGCCGCCGGCATAGGCGAGCTGATAGCCGATCTTGTAGAACGTCACGCTGTCGCCGAGCCGCGCCACCATCGCTTCGGCCTCGGCGACCCCGGGCAGATCGAGCGCCACAATCAACCGGTCTTTCGGAGCGATCTTGGCAGGCTGCATGTCACCTCACATCATACGTTGGGATTGGTCGATCAACTGCCGCACCAGCGCTTGCAGCGCCTCGATATCGGCCGGATGTTTCAGATGGTCCATCTCGTCATAGGCCTGGTCTGCGAATGACAGCGCGAGTTGGTTCGGAACCACGCTGGCATGACAGGCCGTCAGGATCAGCCGCAGCGCCGCCAGCGCGCGCGTGCCGCCGAGCCGGCCGCCGGAGGCCGACGCGATCGCAAAGACGCGCTCGCGAAACACCTGGCCGCGGGTTTCATGCGGGTCCTGCACCCGGCTGATCCAGTCGATGGTGTTTTTTACCAGCGCCGGCACCGAGGAATTATATTCCGGCGTCACGATCAGCACGCCATGATGGGCGGCGATCATGCGCTTGAGATTGACGGCGTGCTTCGGAACACCTGATTTCGCCTGCAGGTCGCCGTCAAAAATCGGCAGCGGAAAATCCGACAGCGAAATGCAGGTGACTTCGGCGCCGGTTATCGCGAGTTCGCGCGCGGCGACGGCCGCCAACCTCGCATTGAGCGAGCCTGTGCGAAGCGATCCCGGGATCACGAGGATTTTCAGCGCGGACATATTTTAAAATCGCGGTTCGGGCCAAACCCGCCACGCAGACGCGCCGGGAGGTATCAGCCCTTGCGATACACCCAGACCCGGGCGGGCGGAAGGTTCATCCAGATCCGCTCGGA
>JACDAG010000318.1 GCA_013695565.1 Bradyrhizobium sp. | reverse complement strand
GCGCGACGAACGACGGGTAGGGCGGCGCATAATCGTCGGGGACGCGACGGTGGCGCGTGCGGGCGGTTCGCAGATGCTGCGGGATCGCGGATTCCATGACGGGCTCCTCGTAGACTGGCAGAACCTTGTGAAGCGCTCAGGCCTGAAGCCTGATTTCGCTCATGACCTCGGCATCGACCGGAAGCGTGAAGTGCTCGACGCGGTTGGCGCGGGAGGTGTTGAGCAGCAGCCGGGTGACGTCGGGCCTCGAATAGTGTCCTGCGGGATCGGCGGCGTTCTTCGCCACGCCGATCATGCCGAGATCGATATCGGCATAGAGGATGCCTTCCTGGTCTGGCGGCAGTTTCTCGGCGAGTGAACTGCCGTCCGGCCCGTAGATCACGGCATGGCCGCCGCCGGCGTGCAGGAACGCATGCTTTTCGGGGGAGTCGCAGAGTTCGTCGATCATGGCCTGCGAGACCACGGCGCAGGGGCCGAGGAAGAAGCATGAGCCCTCGACCGCGTAGACCTTGCTCGCGGCGTTGTTGACCTCATGGCCGAGCGCATGCGCGAACGGGTCGTACAGCGAGAAGCTCGGCCAGGCGCCGACATGCACCTGCTCGTTCTGGGCATACATCGCGTATTTCGACAGCGGCTGCAGATGTTCCCAACAGCACAACGCCCCGAGCCGGCCGACATCGGCGCGATCATGCACGGCAAGGTCGCTGCCGTCGCCTTCGCCGAACACGGTGCGTTCGGCATGGGTCGGCCGCAGCTTGCGGCGCTTGGCAATGGTCTCGCCATCGGGCCCGATCAGCCATTGCGCGATGTAGAGGCTGCCGCCGGCGCGTTCGGAGAGGCCGAGCACCGCGGTGAGCTTGGCGCGCTTGACGGCGTTGCTGATCTTGTCGGCTTGCGCGCTGTCGAAGGCCAGCGCGTTGTCGAAATAGCGCGGCACGAAACCGCGGCCGATTGCCCAGGCGGGTGCGCCGAGCCAGATCTGCCACGGGTATCCGGGAATGAAGGTTTCGGGAAACGCGATCAGCTTGGCGCCTTGCGCGGCGGCCTGTTCGATCAGCGCGATCGTCTTGTCCACGGTTGCATCGAGATCCAGCCAGACCGGTGCCGCCTGAACCACCGCTACCTTGTATTTCTGGTGCACGAGACCCATCGAAGTCATCCTTTTGCGTGGGGACAGACAATCACTGGGTCGAAAGCCTACAGCCGTATTTGGCCGTGCCGCTTGTCCGGGGCAGAACGAAAACTTGTCTTAACTTGCAAATGGCCCGGCCAAGGGAGTGAGCGCGTGTGTCGCTGCAGGCGAGGTGTCGCGCCGCCGCGGCAAGGAAATCCGAACGGAGGAAGTTTATTGCGTCGGGTGCTCGCGCCATTCGCGCGGCGAGGCGCCGAACCTCTGCTTGAAGATGCGGCTGAAATGGGCGAGGTCGTTAAAGCCCCACGCGAATGCGATGTCGCTGACGTGCCGGGCCGCGTGCGCCGGGTCTGCCAAGTCGCGCTTGCATCGCTCCAGGCGCTGCGTCTGGACGTAGCTGCGGAACGTGTGCTGCTCGTCGGCCATCAAATCGCTGGCATAGCGCGGCGAGATTCCGGTGGCTGAGGCTGCGCGCGACATCGATAGTTCGGGGTCGTGCAGATGCGTCAGGATGTAGTTCTTGAGGCGATAGAGCAGCGCGGACCGGTGAAACGACTGGTCCGACGAACGCGCATGCATCCGGTCGGCGAACGCCATCGCGATCAGATCCAGCCCCTGATCCAGCAGGCGGGCCGCCGTGGCGGGGTCGACGCGGTCGACGGTCTTGCTCAGGCCGAGCAGGAATTCATAGGCCAGCCGTTCGAGCGGGCGATCGCTGGAGAAGGTGGTCGCCGTCAAGGCGTCGAACGCGCCGATGCGCTGCTGCAGAAGTTTGCGCGGCATCTGCAGGATCGTCTGCGAAAAGCTGTCGTCGAAGCGCAGCTCGTAGGGGCGGGTGGTGTCGTAAATGACGAATTCACCGGCAGAGACGACCGCCTCGCGGCCGTCCTGATACACGCCGTTGACGCCGCTGTTGCCCAGCGCCACCAGCACGTAATCCTCGCTGGCGCGCGCGATCCGGGACGGGGTGCGGAACACCCGCTGGGCGCATGAATCGACCCGCGTAAACGCAGCGGGCCCGACCGCGGATTGCGAAACCGCGCCCCAAAACGCCTCACGCATATCGGACCGGCAATCGAGGCCGACAAAGGTATCGCAGACGATGTCCTGCCAGACCGCGAGGCGTCGATCCGGAACGGAAGAACCCGTGTCGAGCACAACAGCCACGATGGACCTCCGGAAACCGCCAAGTGTGGGCCAAAGCCCGGCTCAAATCCAGTGCCGGCAAATAGCCCGCCGGGCGCCACGACTGGCGTCGATCTGGTTACCAATTAGTTAAGCAGGGAATGGCTTTTTATGAGGCATTTGAGGGGCTTGAACTTCTTGTTGCGATGCACAATATAGGTGGTCTAGGGATTCGACGCCTCCTCGAGGGCTATCACGAGGAGTATGACTATGAACTACCATAATACCGCTTCGATCCGCGCCAAAGGCATCGTTCGGACTCTCAGCCAGCAAGAGGAATTGCCGCTTCTGCGCGATCACCTTTTGCGGCTCGACCGCACCAGCCGCCATGATCGCTTTCATGGCTTCATGGACGACAACTTCATCGAGCGTTACGCCGAAAAATGCGCCAACGACGGCACGGTCATCATTGCCTATATCGAGGATGGCGTGGTGCGCGGCGCCGCCGAACTGCATCCGCCGGAGCAATCGCCTGACGCGTTGCCGGAGATCGCCTTCAGCGTGGAAAGCTCAGCGCGCCGCAAAGGCGTCGGCAGCATCCTGTTCAGGAAGCTGATTGCGGAGGCGTGTGCCAAAGGTTACCGCAGCCTGCGGATCACCACCGGCGCGCAAAACGAAGCGATGCGCGCACTCGCCAACAAGTTTGGGGCGCATCTGACGTTCCGCTATGGCGAATCCACCGGCAATATCGATCTGGCCAAGCAAAACCAGCCCGAAGTCGCGTCATCGGCGATGACGACAACGATCGAGGCTGCGCGTGCCATCACGAGCTTCAACCGCGCTTATTGGGGCATGTTGATGAGAATGTACGGCTTGGGCCGCACGGCCTGACCGAAAGGCAGCATGTCGCGGCAATTCGCGGATCCCCTGGAT
>JACDAG010000292.1 GCA_013695565.1 Bradyrhizobium sp. | reverse complement strand
CCAAGAACGCGCAAAACCGAGCCAGATTGCGCTGCGACATTCGCAAAAGATTGGCGGATACGACGTCCTAACTCATTGAAGGAGATTCCTTTTTTGAGATCGAAAGATGTGTAGATGCCCTAGTGCGTTCGCAGGGACGACGGGCTAGGCGTGCCCGGCCTGGTTCGACAGCATCCCGACGTCGATGCCGATCTTGCGCAGCGCGCGCTGGTATTTCTCGTCGACATCATCGCCGAAAATCAGATCCGGATCGGCATCGCAATGCAGCCAGCCATTGTGCTGGATTTCATTCTCAAGCTGCCCCGGCGCCCAGCCGGCATAGCCCAACGCCAGGATGGCGTGCTTGGGTCCGGAGCCCTTGGCGATCGCTTTCAGGATATCGACGGTCGCGGTCAGGCAGATGCCCTCGTCGATATTGAGGGTGGCGTCCTTGATGAAGAAATCGCTGGAATGCAGCACGAAGCCGCGGCCGGTATCGACCGGCCCGCCCTTGAGCACCTTCATGGTCTCGGCGTTTTCCGGCAGCTTGATCTGGTCCGCGGTCTTGATGATATCGAGTTGCACCAGGAGCCCGGGGAAATCGATGCTGCCGGCCGGGCGGTTGACGATGATCCCCATCGCGCCTTCGGACGAATGCGCGCACATATAGATGACCGAACGCTCGAAGCGCGGATCGCCCATGACCGGCATGGCAATCAGCAGCTGGCCGTCCAGATAGCCGTCGCCGGACGAATTGTCGCCCGCGCCGGCGGCTTTGCGGCGCGCCGACTTCAGTGTCGTCTTGGGTGCCGTCTTCGGTGTCTTGCCTTCAGGGCTCATCCGCAAAGGCCTCTCTTGCTGATTCATATCCTGATATCGGGTGGCGGTTCTGTCAATCAAGCCAGGGATTGCAACCCGAGAGTTGCAAGAAGCCTTGCACGCCATGCGCTGCATTCGACCGCGGATCACAAGCAATTCAATGGTTTGCGGCCGAACTTGCCTGTAAAGACGTCCCCATGATCGTCATAGTTCCCATGCGAGCCGCGCTCGCCCTTGCCGCCACTCTGTCCGTCGCATGCACGGAGGTCCGCGCCGAGGATTCTTCGGCCTGGCAGCGCGACACCCATTCCGCGATCCGGTTGCTGGCGGGATCGCGCAGCGGCACCGTGCTGCTCGGCGGTATCGCCATCCAGCTGCAGCCGGGCTGGAAAACCTATTGGCGGACGCCCGGCGATTCCGGGGTTCCGCCGCGCTTCGATTTCTCGAAGTCGGACAATGTCGAGGCGGTGACGGTGTTGTGGCCGGCGCCGATGAAGTTCGACGACGGCGCCGGCGGCGTCTCGCTCGGGTACAAGCAGCAGGTCGTGCTGCCGCTGCGGATCGTGACCAAGGATGCGGGCAAACCGGTGACACTGCGTGCCGACATCAATTACGCGGTCTGCGACAAACTCTGCGTCCCCGTCGACGCCAAGGCCGAACTCGCCTTTGCCAGCGTCGCGAGCACCGAGGACGGCAACCTGTCCGATGCGCTCAATGCGGTGCCGAAGCCCGCCAATGTCGGCGATCCCAACCCGCTCACCATTCGCGACGTCAAGCGCGAGGGCAAAGCCAACGTGCTGGTCGATGTCACCGCGCCCGGCGGCAAGGACGTCAGCCTGTTCGTGGAAGGCCCGACGCCGGACTGGGCGCTGCCGGTGCCCAAGCTGATCGAGGGCGCCCCGTCAGGTGCCAAACGTTTTATCTTCGAACTCGACGGCCTGCCGCCGGGCGCGAGCGCCGATGGTGCCGCGCTCAAGCTGACGCTGGTCGGCGGCGACAAGGCGTATGAGTTCAATGTGAATTTGAAGTAGTTTTTGTCGTTCCGGCGAACGCCGGAACCCATACGCCGCGGCCGTTATCTTGAAAGACGGTGGCCGACACCTTCATTGGACAACTAAACCCTGTGGTTATGGGTTCCGGGTTCATGCTTCGCATGCCCCGGAACGACACGGCACCCAACCGAATCTTAACGAATCGTTGATACATCGAAGCATCGCCGCCGCCTCGCGGCCTTTCGAGGAAGCCTGGTTGTGGCCGTGATGGACACCGAATCCACCCCCGCTTCGCCTGCCGGCCTGATCGCGCGCCTGCGATCGCTGCTCGGTGGCACCAGCGAAGCTTCCGTCACCAAGCGGCTGGCCGGCACGATTTTCATCATCCGCGTGATCAGCGCAGGCCTCGCCTATCTCTCGCAGATCCTGCTGGCGCGCTGGATGGGTGGCTCGGATTACGGCGTCTATGTCTATGTCTGGACCTGGGTGCTGCTGCTCGGCAGCATGATGGATTTCGGCATCTCGGCATCCGCGCAAAAGATCATTCCGGAATACCGCACACGCGGCGAACACGCGCTGCTGCGCGGCTTCCTGTCCGGCAGCCGCTGGATGACATTCGCGGTGTCGTCGCTGGTGTCGCTGGCGCTGGCGGGCGTGGTGAAAACGCTGTCGCCGTGGATCGAGCCGAACACGATTGTGCCGCTCTATATCGGCTGCCTGACGCTGCCGGCCTTCGTCGTCGCCAACACCCAGGACGGCATCGCGCGCTCTCATGACTGGATGCGGCTCGGCCTGATGCCGCAATTCATCGTGCGTCAGTCGTTGATCATCGGCCTCACCGCCGGCGCCTTTGCGCTCGGCTTCAATCTCGGCGCTACCGTCGCGATGCTGGCCAGCGCCGCCGCGGTCTGGCTCGCGATGATCGGGCAAATGGTGGTTTTGAACCGCCGGCTCGCCGGCCACGTTGAGGCCGGCGCCAAGGCCTATGATTTCCGCGGCTGGCTCGCGGTCTCGCTGCCGATCCTGCTGGTCGAAAGCTTCTACCTGCTGCTGTCCTACACCGACGTGCTGATGCTGCAGCAGTTCCGTTCATCGGAAGAAGTCGGCGTCTATTTCGCGGTCGTGAAGACGCTGGCGCTGGTCTCCTTCATCCACTACGCGATGTCGGCAACCACCGCGCACCGGTTCGCCGAATATCATGCGCTGGGCAACAAGGCCCGGCTGTCGGCCTATGTCGCGCATGCGATTCAATGGACGTTCTGGCCCTCGCTCGCCGCCACCATCCTGCTGCTGGCACTTGGCAAGCCGCTGCTCTGGCTGTTCGGACCGCAATTCGTGATCGGCTACGACATCATGTTCATCGCGGCAATCGGGCTTGTGGTGCGCTCGGCGATCGGCCCGGTCGAGCGGTTGCTCAACATGCTCGGCCACCAGCACATCTGCGCGCTGGCTTATGCGCTCGCCTTTGTCATGAACGTGGTGCTGTGCCTGCTGCTGGTGCCGCGCTACGGCGGCCATGGTGCCGCCGCCGCAACCTCGATCTCGCTCGCGTTCGAGACCGTGCTGTTGTTCTGGATCGTCCGGCAGCGGCTCGGACTGCACGTGCTGGCGTTCGGGAAGCGCCCGGCTTAATTTGCCATCATCACGCGAGCTGTCACCACCCGCCACCGGGTCGCGCGAATG
>JACDAG010000232.1 GCA_013695565.1 Bradyrhizobium sp. | reverse complement strand
TATTCGGACCGTAGCTAGCTAACCCACCCGCATCGCAAAAATCCCGCGAAAAATAAATTGCCGGAATGCCCCGTATGGACGCCAATTTGACGAGTTGATCCCTGCGGCTTTGAAGGAAGGGATCGTCCGCAACTAGTAGGCCCGCGATTTTCTGCTGAACCAGTGTTGAGAAAGCCGGTTCGAAATCACGTTCGTGGGGGGCCTCAAGGAGGACGATCGCTATACCGATGTCCCGAGCGCCAGCCTGCACGCTAGCTACCTCATCCGCAGCGCTCGGATAGTTCGGATTGAGGAGTAGACCAAGTGCTCTAGCATTGGGGACGATTTCGTGCAGAAGTTCGAGGCGCTTAGCCCCAAGCGCTCCGAAAATCAGATTGACCCCGGTAACGTTTCCACCGGGACGATTGAGGCTAGCAACGAGGCCAAGCTTGACTGCGTCACCACCGCTAGAAAAAACAATTGGTATCTCCCTCGTAGCGGCCTTCGCCGCCAAGCCGGAGACGCTGCCGCCAGTAGCTGCAATGGCAGAGACTCGTTTATCGACCAGTTCCTTTGCTAGACTTGGCAATCGATCATAATTACCGTCCGCCCATACATAATCGATAGCCACGTTCTTTCCGTCGACGTAGCCCATCTCTGCGAGACCACGATGAAAGGCAGCCACCACTGTCGACGATTCAACTGCCGAACGGCCGCTTAGAAATCCAATTGAGGGTAACGTTTGCTGCGCAAAAGCAGCGAAAGGCAAAACGGTTGCTGCACCGGCTCCCGCAAGAAACGATCGCCGCTTCATGCCGGCCTCTAACGTTTGAGATGCAAAATACTATAAGGCAGGATATCCGCGATGGAAGTGGAAAATGGTCTGCCTAAGCCAACATTGGCGTAGCGTCCAATGTGGCAGTTGGGTCAAACTGGGAAGTCGCGGCTGGACCGCGCCATGTCCGTTGATCCCCCCAGGACCAGACATAGCCTGACCCGCGCCGGAGGTCCGTTTCGTGCCCAACAGAAGTGGAATCTCATTCGATCACCTTGTCGGCGAGGGCTAAAAGTGCTGGTGGTATACTCAGGCCAAGCATTGCAGCCGTTTTGAGATTTAGCGCTAGTTCGAAAACAATCGGCTGTTCAACGGGAAGCTCCGCCGGGTTGGCCCCTTTGAATATTTTGTCGATATAAGTAGCCGTTTGTCGAAACATCGGCGCGAGACTGGCCCCGTAACTCGCCAGTCCTCCCAAATCGACGAACCCTCCGAACTGATACATCGCGGGTATTTTTAGTTTTGCCGCCAGCGAAATGATCGCCGGTCGAGTTGGATCAGCAAGGACAAAGAGAGCATCGCAACTTTCCTGCTTGATCGTGTCAAATGCCGGTTCTAGATCGGCGGGGGTTGGAGCTTTCACTCGAACAATAGTGAGGCCTAACGCTTTAAGGGCAACCTCTGCCAATTCATATTGCTGCGGATGGGTCGTATTGGATGACCCCAGCACCGCAATGCGCTTCGCGGCAGGCACTATACTGTGGAGGAGTTCGACCGCTTTACCGATGGCATCACCATACATATTGGCGACGCCGGTTATGTTTCCTCCGGGATGAGCCAAACTCTTGATAAAACCCGATCCAACTGGATCGGTGGCCGGAGACATCACGATGGGAATAGTCGAAGTGGCGTGCTGGGCAGCAGTTATGGAGGGGGTCGCGACAGCAACGATAACGTCCGGATTTAGTGCAACTAGCTCAGTCACTAGTGAAAACAAACGTTCGAACTGCCCCTGTGCCCCTCTACTGTCAATGATGAGGTTTTTGCCTTCTACATAGCCGAGTTTTCGCAACTCCGAACGGCAGACGTCTAACAGTGCCCGATCTGAGGGAGTTTCCATCGATCCCGGATTTAACCAAGCGATGCGCCATACTTTTGCAGATGATGGCTGAGCAAACGCCGAGAGCGGCCAAACAATCGCGCCCCCGCCTAGGGTAAGAAAGCAACGTCGTTGCATGTGTCCGCCGTAAGAACATCCCGTCCAAGCCGAAAGCCTAGCACTTTGCGGCCGGGCGCCTAGCGGAAATGGCTCACATTCGGCCTCCAGAGGGTCATAAACCGACTTCTGGTTTGGGTCATTCGCGACCGGGTCGAACTAGCAGCAAGTCCGGCCATGTCCGCGCTCCGCCGAGAGCGGAAGTAGATCAGGCCAGCCGCTAGCCTGTCACCCCGCGAAATCAGGCTGCCAATCGCGCAGCGCCTGGGCTGTCTTTGTTATCGACCCGATGGTGGGAAATTTTGCCGCATCCACCATCATCCCGCGCGCCAGCCGCAAGCTGCGCGCTTCGCAGACGGCGCGGCGCTTCGGATCCTCGATCAGCTCGAAGTCGATGTTGTGCGCGAGACCGAGGATGCGGCGGATGATCTTGGCGGCGGCAAATCCGACGGTGTCCTGAAATAGCTGCGCCATATAGGCCTGCCGCTCGGCCTCAAGGCGCGCCGCGCCCTCCGCCCCGGCAAAGAGTGTCACCGGATAAGCATCGCCCTTCCCCTCGGTCCGCCACAGCTCGACGAACTTGCACGCGAACTCGGTCCAGACGCTTTCGACCGTCCCCAGCACCCATTCTTCAAAAGCCTGCCGCTCGCCCGGCGAACGCTCGTGTCCGGCCGAGGCCAGATAAGCCATCAGCAGATTGGCGATCACGGCACCGATGTCGAACCCCATCGGCCCATAGAACGCGAATTCGGGATCGATCACCCGCGTCTCACGCTCCGTCACCATGATCGAGCCGGTATGGAGGTCGCCATGGATCAGCGCTTCCGGCGACGCCATGAATTTCAGCTTGAGCCTGCTAACCGCGACATGCAGGTCGAGGTCTTCGCGAAACCGGGCCGCGGTCGCATCCAGCCACGATGAGGTCCAGCGGTTCTGTTCGGCGACCCGGTAAGGATCGGTGAAGATCAGATCCTCCGTGATCTTGCACAGCGCGTGGTTGCCGGCAAAGGCGGCGATGCCCTCCTTCTTCTCCGCAGCCGGGACCGCCAGATCGGAGCTGAAGAACAGCGTTCGAGCCAGGAATGTCGTGATATCGTCGACGAAGCGCGGATAGGTGGTTCCGGCGACCAGCCCCTTGCGCATGATGATGTGCGGCTCGAGGAATTGCATCGCGATCAGCGCCAGCGTCTCGTCGTGGTGGAGCACCGCCGGCACCAGCCCGGGCGCCAACCGGGCCTGATGGGTGAGCGCCAGACGTTCAAAATGCGAGCGTGACAGCGGCAGCGGCCAGCTTTCGCCGACCAGGCGCACATAGGGCAGCGCCTGCTTGACCGCGATGCTGCCGTCCCTGCCGCGCACGATGAAGACGAGATTGAGATTGCCGTCGCCGACCTCGCCGATCGACCAGGTCGTTGGCGCCCCACCGAGTTGGCGCGCGATGGCGGGAAGCTGCGCCAGATAATCGCGCAGATCGGCTTCGCGCAGAATTCGGTATTCGTCCTGGCCTGACGGTAGGGGCTGCGGGCTCATGGGGTGGATCCGGTGCTGGCGCCGCCGAAGTTACCGATTTCATCTCGCACGAGCGAGACATAAATTCGATAAAAGGGACGGCCAATTACCGGCGACATGATGCCACGGAGGCCAGCGAGGTTTCGACAGACGGCCCGAGAGCCGCTAAATCAAAATATTGCCAACTCGTCCTTATATTGGTCAGCGATAATGCGTGCCGAACAGGATTGTAACGCGTCGATCGACACCTCCGTAGCTTTCCAGGATGTAAGAGTAGTACCCGGTCGCTCATGCGGCACCTGCACGCTATGTTGCAAGGCTGTGGGCGTCGAGGAAATCGCCAAGCCCGGAGGGGTATGGTGCCAGCATTGCGTCAGCGGCAAGCAATGCACGATCTATGAATCGCGCTTCGCGAGTTGCCGTACATTCTATTGCCAATGGATGATGGAAAAGGGACTCGGATCCGAATGGAAGCCGGACCGAGCCAGATTTGTTCTGGTGAAAACCGAAGCCGGCCGCCATCTCTCGGCCTGCGTCGATCCCGGTTATCCATCGGCTTGGCGGCGATCACCCTACTATGAAAACCTGAAGCAATGGGCGGCCGAAGGCATACGAAGGTCCCCGGATCTGCACATCGTGGATGTGATGATTGGCAAGCGCTGCATCGTCATTCTACCGGATCGTGACGTGGATCTTGGAATTCTGGCTGCGGACGAAATGGTTGAATTGGGTGGTGCAGGCGCAACGATCGAGGCCCGCAAGGTGAAACAGCCGCTCGTGCGGGCTTAGCGTTATCCGGAGGAGGCGAAGCCGCCAATGGCAGAACAGGCCGCGCTCGATGAGTCGCTGCGGATCACTCCCTTTCGAGGAAGCTCGAACCGATATCGGCCTTCTTCTTGATCGGATCGTAGTCGCAATAGACGCTGTCGGCGACCAGCGTGTAGCTGGCGATGATGGTGTCCTTGTTGTTCAGCTTGACCGAATTGATGCCGATCGCCGCGGTCTGCTTGCCGCCGGTCCATTTGAACGGCGTCGAGCTCTGCACCTTCTCACAGGCCACGACGGCGTCGGGAAAGACCGCCTGCTCGACGAAGGCTTTCACGGTGCGAAGCTGCGTCAGCGTCTTCCAGTTCATATAGAAAGAACCGGCGAGGCCCGCGGCGAGCAGCACCATCAGTGCGATCATGATGCGTTGAAAAGTCATTTCCGGTCTCCGGCAAGCCGCGCTTGGCTTCTTTTGATTGGGCGGGCGTTTTGCCCCTAAAACGGCGTCCCCATCAGCTTGGCCAGCCGCTCGATATTGAAGAAACCCTGATAATACGCCCACAGCGCAATGGCGAAAACGACCGCCGAGATGATCGTGGTCCAGATCAGCTTGCGGCCCATCCGCGCCAAAACAGGCGCGCCGGGATCGGTACCGGGCGCGCCCTCGCCGTCCTCATGCTGGCTGCGCACGCCGAACGGCAGCGTGACGAACAGCACGATCCACCAGAGCACGAAGTAGATCGCAAACATCGTGGAGATGTTATAGGCCATGCGGGTTCAGGCCTGTTCGATTTCGACGAGCGCGCCGGAAAAATCCTTGGGGTGGAAAAACAACACCGGCTTGCCATGGGCGCCGATCTTGGGCACGCCATCACCGAGCACGCGCGCGCCCTCGCTGATGAGCCTGTCGCGCGCCGCGATGATGTCGGGCACGTCGTAGCAGATGTGATGGATGCCGCCGTCGGCGTTGCGTTCGACGAATTTGGCAATCGGGGAAGCCTCGCCGAGCGGCTGGATGAACTCGATCTTGGTGTTGGGCAGCGTCACGAACACCGTGATCACGCCATGCTCCGGCAGCGGCACCGCGCCGGAGATTTCGGCGCCGAACGCGCCGCCATAGATTTTGGCCGCCTTCTCGGCGTCCTTGACCGCGATCGCGACATGATTGAGCCGGCCCAGCATCGTCACTCCTCCCTTGGATCGTGCGCACAATCTACCGCAGGTTAGCGCAATCTGCGTAAACTTGATTGCAATGCTAGATCGTCAGCACATGCACGAGGCAAATCGGCTTCTTGCCCCAATGCTCGTTCAGCGCGGATCGCACCGCGCGGCGCACCGATTCCGCGGTGGCGTCCGCATCGCGCCTTCGCGCCTTCGGCAGGCCCTCCACGGTCGATACCACCACATCGAACACGATGTCATCCAGCGGCTCGCCGGCTGCGTTCTTCTCGGGGACGCCGACGAGATCCACCTCGGGATCGTCGGCGAGCTCGCCTTTATCGGTCATCGCGATGGCCACAAAGACGCAGCCGGCAAACCCCATCCGCCGCCGCTCCACCACGGCGCGCGACTTGGAATCCTCCAGGATATTGCCGTCCTTGTAGAGCCGGCCCGACGGGATT
>JACDAG010000625.1 GCA_013695565.1 Bradyrhizobium sp. | reverse complement strand
ACCGCGCGCGCGATCGCGACGCGCTGCTGTTCGCCGCCGGATAGTTCGGACGGCCGGTGGGTGATGCGGTCGGCAAGGCCGAGATAGGCCAGGATTTCCGTTGCGCGTTTCACGGTCTCGCCGCGCTTGAGGCCGCGGATCATCTGCGGCAGCATGACGTTTTCGAGCGCGGTGAATTCCGGCAGCAAGCGGTGCTGCTGATAAACGAAGCCGATATCGGTGCGGCGGATCATGGTGCGTTCAATGTCGGATAATTGCGAGGTCGGCGTGCCCCCGACATAGACCTCGCCGTCATCGGGGCTTTCCAGCAGACCCGCGATATGCAGCAGCGTCGATTTGCCCGAACCCGACGGCGCCACCAGCGCCACCGACTGTCCCGCCCACAGCGCGAGCTTGGCGCCGTCGAGGATCGTCAGCGTCGCCTCGCCCTGTGTGTATTGGCGTTTTATCTCGTGGAGATAGACAACCGGTACGTCTTCCGCCCCCTCGGCCATTATGCCCTCACTCGTACCGGAGCGCGTCGACGGGATCGAGACGCGCGGCGCGCCACGACGGATAGAGCGTCGCCAGGAACGACAGCGTCAGCGCCATGATCACGACGGCCATGGTTTCGCCGATATCAACCTCGGCCGGCAGCTTGGACAGGAAATACAGCTCCGGCGAGAACAGCTCGGTATTGGTCATCCAGGACAGGAATTGCCGGATCGTTTCGATGTTCAGGCAGATCAGCATGCCGACGAAGAAGCCGGTCAGCGTGCCGACCACGCCGATCGCAGCGCCCGTAATCAGGAATATCCGCATGATCGAGCCTTGCGAGGCGCCCATGGTGCGCAGGATGGCGATGTCCTGGCCCTTGTCCTTCACCAGCATGATCAGGCCGGAGACGATGTTGAGCGCCGCGACCAGCACGATCATCGTAAGAATCAGGAACATCACGTTGCGCTCGACCTGCAGCGCATTGAAGAAGGTCGAATTGCGCTGCCGCCAGTCGACCAGGAACACCGGCCGCCCGGCCGCTTCCGTCACCAGCTTGCGGAAGCTGTCGATCTTGTCCGGATTGCTCGTGAACACCTCGATCGCGGTGACGTCGTCCTTGCGGTTGAAATAGGCCTGCGATTCCGGCAGCGGCATGAACACGAAGCTGGAATCATATTCCGACATGCCGATCTCGAACACCGCCGTGATCTTGTAGGGCTTGATGCGAGGCGTAGTACCCATCGGGGTCACGGCCCCCTTCGGCGCCACCAGCGTAATGCTGTCACCGGCGTGCAGCGACAGCGTATCGGCGAGCCGGCGGCCGATCGCGACGCCCTGCCCCTCGTCGAAGCCTTCGAGCGTGCCCTGCTTGATGTTCTTGGCGATCGAGGTGAGGTTGTTGAGGTCCGCGGCGCGCATGCCGCGCACCAGTACGCCCGATGCGTTGAAGGCCGAGGATGCCAACGCCTGTCCGTCCACCACGGGCGCGGCGAGCCGGATGCCCTGAACCTGGTTGATCCGATCGGCGACATCTTTCCAATCGGTCAGCGGCGATTCCAGCGGCTGCACCAGCAGATGCCCGTTGAGCCCGAGGATCTTGTCCAGGAGCTCCTTGCGGAAGCCGTTCATCACGGCCATCACGATAATCAGCGTGGCGACGCCGAGCATGATGCCGAGGAACGAAAAACCGGCGATGACGGAGATAAAACCTTCCTTGCGGCGCGCCCGCAGATAGCGCCCCGACAGCAGCCATTCGAACTGCGAAAACGGCGGGGTGCGGACGGTCTCGTTCATGGTCTCACTCATGGTCATCCCTCACCCATACCGCAGCGCGTCGATAGGATCGAGGCGCGCGGCGCGCCAGGACGGATAGAGCGTTGCCAGAAACGACAGCGTCAGCGCCATGATCACCACAGCGGCGGTTTCGCCGAAGGCGATCTCGGCCGGAAGCTTCGAGAGGAAATACAGCTTCTGCGGAAACAATTCGGTGTTGGTGATCCACGACAGGAATTGCCGGATCGCCTCGATGTTCAAGGAGACCAGCATGCCGACAAAGAAGCCGATCAGCGTACCGGCCACCCCGATCGAAGCCCCCGTAATCAGGAAAATCCGCATGATCGAGCCCTGCGAGGCGCCCATGGTGCGCAGGATCGCAATGTCCTTGCCCTTGTCCGCCACCAGCATGATCAAACCGGAGACGATATTCAGCGCTGCGACCAGCACGATCAGGGTCAGGATCACGAACATCACGTTGCGCTGGACCTGCAACGCGTTGAAGAAGGTCGAATTGCGCTGCCGCCAGTCGACCAGGAACACCGGCCGTCCCGCAGCCGCCATGACGGTCTTGCGGAACGTGTCGATCTGCTCGGGATTATCCGTGAACACCTCGATCGAGGACACATCACCCTTGCGGTTGAAATAGGCCTGCGCTTCCGGCAGCGACATCAAGACGAAGCTTGCGTCATATTCCGACATGCCGATTTCGAATATGGCGGCGACCCTGTACGGCTTGATGCGCGGCGTGGTGCCCATCGGCTTCAACGCGCCTTGAGTTGAAGGGCCCTGGGACGAGATCAGAGTGATACGGTCGCCGGCACGGAGCGACAATTGATCGGCCAGCCCGCGTCCGATCGCGACGCCCTGCCCTTCATCGAATCCTTCGAGACTGCCGTCTGTGATGTTATCGGCGATCGAGGTGAGATTGTTGAGGTCACCGGCCCGCATGCCGCGAATGAAGACGCCGGCTGCCTTGGATGGCGACGATCCCAGCCCCTGGCCGTCGACGACGGGCACCGCCAGCC
>JACDAG010000169.1 GCA_013695565.1 Bradyrhizobium sp. | reverse complement strand
CAATCTGCCTTAGCCAATCTGTCTGGCCAATCTGCCTGTGTGCGGATGCCCATCGGGTTCTTGCGGCCCCGGTCGGCCGTGGTAAACCCTGCGCTTATTCGCGGACATTCCGGACTGGCTGCATTCATGAATATCCTTCTCCTCGGTTCTGGCGGCCGCGAACACGCGCTCGCATGGAAGATCGCCGCGTCCCCGCTGCTGACCAAATTGTGGTGCGCGCCGGGCAATGCCGGCATCGCCAACGATGCCGAATGCGTCGCGATCGATATCACCGACCATCCGGCCGTGATCGATTTCTGCAAAGCCAACAAAGTGGATTTCGTCGTGGTCGGCCCCGACGCGCCGATCGCGGCCGGTATCGTCGACGACCTCAACGCCGCCGGCTTCAAGGCGTTCGGCCCGACGAAGGCGGCCGGCCGGCTCGAGAGCTCCAAAGCCTTCACCAAGACGCTGTGCCGCGACAACAAGATCCCGACCGCGGCCTACGAGCACTTCACCGACGCCGAAAAGGCAAAAGCCTATATCCGCCAGCAGGGCGCGCCGATCGTGATCAAGGCCGATGGCCTCGCCGCCGGCAAGGGTGTCGTCGTCGCGATGAGCGAAGGCGAGGCGCTGGATGCCGTCGACATGATGTTCGGCGGCGGCTTGGGTGAGGCCGGCGCCGAAGTCGTGGTCGAGGAATTCATGGTGGGCGAGGAGGCCTCGTTCTTCGCGCTGTGCGACGGCGAGCATGCATTGCCGCTGGCGACCGTGCAGGACCACAAGCGTGCCTTCGACGGCGACAAGGGCCCGAACACCGGCGGCATGGGCGCGTACTCGCCGGCGCCGGTCATGACGGAGGCGATGTGCACGCGCGTCATGGAGGAGATGGTCTATCCGACGCTGCGCGCGATGAAGGCGATGGGATCGCCCTACAAGGGCGTGCTCTTTGCCGGCGTGATGGTGACGAAAGACGGCCCGAAGCTGGTCGAATACAACGCCCGCTTCGGCGATCCGGAAACCCAGGTGCTGATGATGCGGATGATGTCGGACCTGTTGCCGGCGCTGATCGCCAGCGCCGACGGGCAGTTGAAGAATTTCAGCCTGCGCTGGTTCGACGACGTCGCGCTGACCGTGATCATGGCGACCAGGGGTTATCCCGGCAGCTACGGCAAGGGCTCGGTGATATCAGGCCTCGATGATGCCGCGAAGATCGAAGGCGTCGAAATCTTCCACGCCGGGACGGTCGCGAAAGATGGAAAAATTCTCGCCAGCGGCGGCCGGGTGCTGAACGTCTGCGCCATGGGCAAGAATGTGACGGAGGCGCAGCAGCGCGCCTATGCGGCCGGCGACCGCATCAACTGGCCGGAAGGCTTTTGCCGCCGCGATATCGGCTGGCAGGCGCTGGCGCGGGAGCGCTGACGCCGCCTGCAATCCGCGCAAGGCTGCGCGGCGTCTTTGCGCTCTGGACACGCGACCGCGGCAACGTCCAAGATCGCGTAAAACGGAGGAACTGTCCCGATGGCGATTATCGATTCCCAGGTCCATGCCTATGAGGCCAACACGCCGAAGCGGCCTTGGGCCACGGTGCCGAACTGGCCCGATCACGTCACCGGGGACGAGATGGTGGCGGCGATGGACAAGGTCGGCGTCGACGGCGCGATCTTCATCTCGTCGTTTTCGATGTACCGCTACGACGCCAGCTATGCCGCGGACGTGGCGCGCGCCCATCCCGGCCGGATGGCCATCGTCAAGCCGGTCGATCCGGAGGATGAAAACGTGGCCGACGTCGTCGCCGAATGGAAGAAGACGCCAGGTGCGGTCGGCATCCGCATCATGCTGACGAAGGAGAACAAGCGCGCGCCTGGTCACCCCGGCCTCGACCGCATTGCCCGCGCGGCCGTCCGCTATGACTTTCCGGTCAACCTCTTATGCTGGGATAATATCGACGACGGCACGGCGCTGGTCGATCGCCATCCCGACACCAGGTTTATCATCGACCATCTCGGCATCCTGCAGCCGCGCACCCCACCGGCGCCGGCGCAGCCCTGGGCCGACCTGCCGAAAGTGCTGGCGCTCGCCAAACGCAAGAACGCCGTGATCAAGGTCAGCGGCGCCTGCACGCTGTCCAGGGAGCCGTATCCATTCCCTGATATCTGGGAGCCGCTGGCGCGCGTGTTCGATGCCTGGGGTCTCGATCGCTGCCTGTGGGGCACCGACTGGACCCGCGCCTTCGCCGTCGTCAATTACGAGCAGGCCGTCACGCCCTTTCTCAAGACGGACCGCCTCAGCGACACCGAGCGCGCGATGCTGATGGGCGGCGCCTGCGCCAAGGCCTATGGCTGGTCACCGAAGAAGGGTTAGTCATCTTCGCGCCTATTTCTGCACCGTCCCCTGCAGCAGCGCGATGCCGTCGGCGAGCGCGCGCTGCATCAAGAGCGTGTCGACGCCGTAGGCGATGATGCGAAAGCCCCTGGCGCGGAAATCGCGCGCCCATTTCGCGTCGCCGGCGAGGAAGCCCGGCGTCTTGCCGTGTTTCGCGCAGGCCTTGACCAGACGATCGACCGCCGCATGGAATTTCGGATGGTCGAACTGGCCGGGGATGCCCATGAAGTTCGTCAAATCGTAGTGGCCGAGCCAGACCACGTCGACGCCTTCGACGGCCGCGATCGCATCGACGTTCTCGATGCCCGTGGCGGTTTCGACCAGCGCGATCACCATCGTGCGCGCGTTGGCTTTTTCGATTTTTTCGGTCTCGGCTCCGCCGGCATAGTCATCATGCGCCGCGACGTTGAACGCGGCGCCGCGCCGTCCCACCGGCGGATATCTGGTGCAGTCGACGATTGCCTTGGCTTGCTCGGCGCTTTCCACCATCGGCACCATGATGCCCATCGCACCGATATCGAGGGCGCGCGCGATGTGATGATAGTCGCCGGAGGGAACGCGCACGAGCGGCACCAGATCGAGCCCGCGGCAGAAGGCGAACTGCGCCTTCATGGTCTCGAAGCCGACGCCGGAATGCTCCATATCATAGAGGATGAATTCGGCGCCCGCCTCGCGGCAGATCGCGGGGTAACCGGGCGTGAAGAACTCGAACGTCATGGTTCCGAACGCACAGCCGCCGGCCGCGAGCCGGGGCTTTATGGGATTTGGGCGCAACAAATTTTCCTCCGAAGGTGCTCTTGTTCAGGCGTCGCGCATGGCGCACGAAATCAGGTGGCAGCATTGACGCAACGTTACCGCAAGGGCTGCTGGATAAACAGGGGATGCTCCGGGC
>JACDAG010000619.1 GCA_013695565.1 Bradyrhizobium sp. | reverse complement strand
GTGAAGAACCTGCCGCGCGTGAACAACGGTCTCGGTATTTCGGTTTTGTCGACACCGAAGGGAATCATGGCTGACCACGAAGCGCGTGAAGCGAACGTGGGCGGCGAAATTCTCTTCACGGTGTTCTGAGGAAGGATTTTTAGCCATGTCACGTGTTGGCAAACGGCCCGTGCCGATCCCGTCCGGTGTGACGGCGACCGTCGAAGGGCAGACCGTCAAGATGAAGGGGCCGAAGGGCCAGCTTCAGTTCGTCGTGCACTCCGACGTTGAAGTGAAGTTCGAGGACGGCGCGGTCAAGGTCGCCCCGCGGCTCGAGACCAATCGTGCGCAGGCCATGTACGGCACCGCGCGCGCGCAGGTCGCGAACCTCGTCGAGGGCGTCACCAAGGGCTTCGAGAAGAAGCTCGAGATCACCGGCGTCGGTTACCGCGCCGCGTTGCAGGGCAAGAACCTGCAGCTCGCGCTCGGCTACAGCCACGACGTCGTCTACGCGATCCCGGAAGGCATCACCATCGTGGTGCCGAAGCCGACCGAGATCACGATCACGGGCAATGATTCCCAGCGCGTCGGTCAGGTCGCGGCTGAGATCCGCTCCTATCGTCCGCCGGAGCCGTACAAGGGCAAGGGCGTGAAGTACGCCAACGAATTCATCTTCCGCAAGGAAGGCAAGAAGAAGTAACGGAGCCGGTCATGTCACTGAAAGTTACAAATGCCCGGCGCAAGCAGCGTGTGAGAATCTCACTGCGCCGCACCGCCAACGGACGTCCGCGTCTGTCGGTGTTCCGTTCGTCGAAGCACATCTACGCCCAGGTCATCGACGACCTGAAGGGCGAAACGCTGGCTTCCGCGTCGTCGCTGGAGAAGGCGATGCGCGAGAGCGGCAACACGGGCGCCAACATCGATGCGGCCAAGGCCGTCGGCAAGCTGCTGGCGGAACGCGCCGTGGAGAAGGGCGTCAAGGAAGTGGTGTTCGATCGTGGTCAGTATCTCTATCACGGGCGCGTCAAGGCGCTCGCGGATGCGGCCCGCGAAAGCGGATTGAGCTTCTAACAACTGGTTTTGAACGGACAGAGGCTTTCGCCTCTAAGAGATTGGAAAACACCATGGCAGGTGAACGCGAGCGCGGTGGCGGCCACAGGGGCGGCCGGGAAGAGCGCGACAGTGAATTCGTCGACAAGCTCGTCCACATCAATCGTGTGGCGAAGGTCGTCAAGGGCGGCAAGCGCTTCGGCTTTGCCGCGCTGGTCGTGATCGGCGACCAGAAGGGTCGGGTCGGTTTCGGTCACGGCAAGGCGCGCGAAGTTCCCGAGGCGATCCGCAAGGCGACGGAATCGGCGAAGCGTAACCTGACGCGCGTTGCTCTGCGCGAAGGCCGTACGCTGCACCACGATATCGCCGGCCGTCACGGGGCGGGTCGCGTTTATCTGCGCGCAGCTCCGGCCGGTACCGGCATCATCGCCGGCGGTCCGATGCGCGCGGTGTTCGAAACGCTCGGCATCCAGGACGTGGTGGCGAAGTCGATCGGTTCGTCGAACCCCTACAACATGGTTCGCGCCACCTTCGACGCGCTGAAGCATCAGGATTCGCCGCGTTCGGTCGCGGCACGCCGCAACATCAAGGTGTCCACGCTGCAGTCGCGCCGCGTCGGTGGCGATGCCGAAGTGGTGACTGAATAACAATCAGGCGCGTTTTCTCAGCGCCGTTCGGAGTTATGACGATGGCCAAGGCCGCAAAGATGATCAAGGTCGAGCAGACCGGCAGCGCAATCCGCCGCCACCACTCGCAGCGCGCGACGCTGATCGGCCTCAAGCTCAACAAGATCGGTCGCGTCACCGAGCTGCAGGACACCCCTGCAATTCGCGGCATGATCGCCAAGGTTCAACATCTCGTCCGCGTCGTCGACGAGAAGTAACTCAAAGCAAGGAGGCGCATGATCCCGAGAAGCGGGGACCGGTTTGCGGTCAAGATCATGCTCCCAAGATAAAGGAATCTCGCGATGAAGCTCAGCGATATCGCCGACAATGCCGGCTCGCGCAAAAAGCGTATGCGCGTCGGCCGTGGCATCGGTTCGGGCAAGGGCAAGCAGGCAGGCCGCGGCGGCAAGGGCCAGACCGCGCGTTCGGGCGTGCGCATCAAGGGCTTCGAGGGCGGCCAGATGCCGCTGCATCGGCGCCTGCCGAAGCGCGGCTTCACCAACATCTTCAAGCTCGACTTTGCCGAGATCAATCTCGACCGTCTGCAGGACGCGATCGACGCCAAGTTGGTCGACGCGGGCGCGACGATCAATATCGAATCGCTTGTCAAAGCCAAGGTTGTGCGCCGCGCCAAGGATGGCCTGCGGCTGCTCGGACGTGGCGAAATCAAGGCCAAGCTGACCATCGAGGCGCACGGCGCCTCCAAGCCCGCGATTGCGGCGATCGAGAAGGCCGGCGGCACGGTGAAGATCCTGGCTCCGGCCAAGAAGGAAGAAGGCGAGGCAGCGTAACATCTGCGTCATTGCCCGCTGACCTGCGGGCAATCCGCCGATAGAACGATGGACTTATCGAAGCCGAGCACCAAATAATGTCCGGCGTCTGCCGATAGCCCCGCCAGGGGCTCAAGGCGTGAGGGACGGCGGGAGAAAGCCTAGACATGGTCTCAGCAGCAGAACAACTTGCGGCAAACCTCAATTTCTCTGCGCTCGGCAAAGCCGACGAACTGAAGAAGCGCATCTGGTTCACACTGGGTGCGCTGCTTGTTTATCGGCTCGGCACCTATATTCCGCTGCCCGGCATCGATCCCGCGATCTGGGACCAGGTGTTCAAGTCGCAGGCCGGCGGCATCCTCGGCATGTTCAACATGTTCGCCGGCGGCGGCATCAACCGCATGGCGATCTTCGCGCTGAACATCATGCCGTATATCTCGGCATCGATCATCATCCAGCTTCTGACCACGGTTTCCCCACAGCTCGAAGCGCTGAAGAAGGAAGGCGAGGCCGGCCGCAAGACGCTGAACCAATACACCCGCTATCTCACGGTGATCCTCGCCTCGTTCCAGTCCTATGGCATCGCCGTCGGCCTGCAGGGCGCCGGCAACGTCGTCAGCGATCCCGGGCCGTTCTTCCTGATCTCCACCGCGGTCACGCTGACCGGCGGCACCATGTTCCTGATGTGGCTCGGCGAGCAGATCACCTCGCGCGGCATCGGTAACGGCATTTCGCTGATCATCCTGGCCGGCATTGTCGCCGAGTTGCCCTCGGCGCTCGCCAACATGCTGGAACTCGGCCGTCAGGGCGCGCTGTCGACCGGCCTGATCCTGATCGTGATCATCATGGCGGTCGCCGTGATCGCCTTCATCGTGTTCATGGAGCGGGCGCAGCGGCGGCTGCTGATCCAGTATCCGAAGCGCCAGGTCGGCAACAAGATGTTCGAGGGCCAGTCCTCGCATCTGCCGCTCAAGCTCAACACCTCTGGCGTGATCCCGCCGATCTTCGCCTCGTCGCTGTTGTTGCTGCCGGCCACGGTCGCCAACTTCAACGCCGGCACCGGCCCGGAATGGTTCCAGTGGATCACCACCCAGCTCGGCCATGGCCGACCACTGTTCCTGCTCTGCTATATCTCGCTGATCGTATTCTTCGCCTTCTTCTATACCGCGATCGTGTTCAACCCGACCGAGACCGCGGACAATCTGAAGAAGCACGGCGGCTTCATCCCCGGCATCCGTCCGGGCGAGCGCACTGCCGAATATATCGACTACGTACTGTCACGCGTCACGGTGCTGGGTGCGATCTATCTCGCCATCGTCTGCCTGATTCCCGAAATTCTGATTTCCTACGCCGCGGTGCCGTTCTACTTTGGCGGAACCTCGCTTCTGATCGTCGTCAGCGTGACGATGGATACGGTGGCGCAGGTGCAGGGCTATCTGCTCGCCCATCAGTATGAAGGGCTGATCAGGAAGTCCAAGCTCAAGGGCCGCCGCCGCTAGGCGGCTCGTTTCGCGGTCTGAAATCACAATCACGGGTGTGCGGCGTTCGCTCACCAAGCCGGGGGGCGAATTGTCATGAGATTGATCCTTTTGGGACCGCCGGGCGCGGGCAAGGGGACCCAGGCACAACGGCTGGTTCAAAAGCATCACATCATCCAGCTCTCGACCGGCGAGATGCTGCGTTCCGCGGTTGCGGCGGGGACGCCGATCGGCCTGCAGGCCAAGGATATCATGGCAAGCGGCGCGCTGGTGCCGGACGAGGTCGTGGTCGGAATCATCTCTGATCGGCTCGACCAGCCTGACATGAAGAACGGCTTCATCCTCGACGGCTTTCCGCGCACGGTGCCGCAGGCCGCAGCCCTCGATGAACTCCTGAAGAAGAAGCACATCAAGCTCGATGCGGTGATCGAACTGCGGGTTAACGAGAGCGCACTGCTCAACCGCGTCGAAAACAGGGTCGCCGAGATGCGGGCGCGCGGCGAGGAAGTGCGAATCGATGATACGCCGGAAGTGCTCTCCAAGCGTCTGGCGAGCTACCGCACCCTGACCGAGCCCCTGATTCACTATTATTCGGAGCGCCGGAAGCTGCTCACCGTCGATGGCATGATGACCATCGAGCACGTCACGCGGGAAATTAGCCGCATCCTGGCCGCGATCGGCGCGTCGGAACCCAAGGCGACCGCACCAGCCAAGCAGGCCAAGGCGGGCGCCAGGAAGACCGCCAAGCCGACGGGTAAAATGCAGACCAAAACCGCCAGGAAGGCCGCCAAAGCCGCTGCAAAGGCCTCCAAAGCCGCATCCAAGGGGGCTAAGGCCAAAAAGGCGACGAAGAAAGTTGCCAAGAAAACTGCCAAGAAATCGGGTAAAAAGACCACCAAGAAGGCCGTAAAAAAGGTCACGAAAAAGCGAGCTAAACGATAGAGACGGTTGACGAAACCGAGTTGAATCCTTTAATAAGCCCCGCATCCAAGTCGGATAGTTTCAGACGATGCCGGGCCCCAAAGAATCTGAGGGGACGGGCGTCGTGTTCGCGTTTGCGGACACCTGCCCGAGTTAGCAAAGAACATGGTCCGGTCCGCGAGGGATCGGCGACAGGAGAGCAGTCCGTGGCCCGTATTGCCGGCGTGAATATCCCAACCAACAAGCGCGTCTTGATCGCGCTCCAGTACATCCATGGCATCGGCCAGAAGAACGCGGCCGAGATCATCGAGAAGGTGAAGATCCCGGTCGAGCGTCGGGTCAGCCAGCTCAGCGACCAGGAAGTGCTGCAAATCCGCGAAGTCATCGACCGCGACTATCTGGTCGAAGGCGATCTTCGTCGTGAGGTCGGCATCAACATCAAGCGTCTGATGGACCTCGGCTGCTATCGCGGCCTTCGTCATCGCCGCGGTCTGCCGGTGCGCGGTCAGCGCACCCACACCAATGCGCGCACGCGCAAGGGCCCGGCCAAGTCGATCGCCGGCAAGAAGAAGTAATTTAGCGAATTGGAAGTGGTGAGTAGCGAGTAGGGGCAATCCTTACCATTCGCTATTCGCCATTCACTACTCGCTCTTAGGTGTAGCCGCTGGCACTACGGCGGCGTTTGAGATCACAGGAAAGGTTTTGGAATGGGCAAGGAAGCCACCCGCGTACGCCGCCGCGAACGCAAGAACATCGCCTCCGGCATCGCGCACGTGAATTCGTCGTTCAACAACACGACCATCACCATCACCGACGCGCAGGGCAACACCATTGCCTGGTCGTCGGCTGGCACGATGGGCTTCAAGGGCTCGCGCAAGTCGACCCCCTATGCCGCGCAGGTCGCGGCCGAAGACGTTTCCAAGAAGGCGCAGGAACACGGCATGCGCACGCTGGAAGTGGAAGTTGCGGGCCCCGGTTCGGGCCGAGAATCGGCGCTTCGTGCGCTGCAGGCGGCGGGCTTCACCGTCACATCGATCCGCGACGTGACGACGATCCCGCACAATGGTTGCCGTCCGCGCAAGCGCCGGCGTGTTTGATATTCGATCGCGGGCGGATTCTTCCGCCGCGCGATTGTTTTGGAATTTCGACAGCCGCGGGCTGATCCGCGATCTCCAACGTCAGTTGCGGGCAATCGACTGGCCCAAAGGACTGACACATGGGTGACACAGTGACGATCCAGAAAAATTGGCAAGAACTCATTCGACCGAACAAGCTGCAGATCACGCCGGGCACCGATGCGGCCCGGTTCGCGACCGTTGTCGCAGAACCGCTCGAGCGCGGCTTCGGCCAGACGCTCGGTAACGCGCTGCGCCGCATCCTGCTGTCGTCGTTGCAGGGCGCCGCCGTGCAGTCGGTACATATCGACGGCGTGCTGCACGAGTTCTCCTCGATCGCGGGCGTTCGCGAGGACGTCACGGATATCGTGCTGAACATCAAGGACATC
>JACDAG010000107.1 GCA_013695565.1 Bradyrhizobium sp. | reverse complement strand
CGGCAGCCTCGCCAAGATGGGCGGGCTGATGCGCGAGGCCAGCGACCTGCAGCGCGTCGGCAAGGAGGCCCAGCCGCCCAGGCCGAAGGATGACGGATCGGTCCCCTCAGGCGCTGGACCCGACGAGCCCAAGCCGTCCGGTCGCGGCGGCAAAGGTAAGGGCAAGGAATAATCGGATGGCCCGTGTCTATGTATCCAGCGTCATCAATGCACCGGCGGCCATAGTCTGGGCGCGCGTGCGCGATTTCAACGGCCTGCCGAACTGGCATCCCGGTATCGCTGAGAGCCGGATCGAGAACGGCGAGCCGGCGGACAAGGTCGGCTGTGTCAGGGCGTTCGCGCTGCGCAATGGCGACCGGTTGCGCGAAAAACTGCTCGGCCTGTCGGACTTCGACATGCTCTGCACCTATTCGATCCTGGATTCGCCGATGCCGCTGACCAACTACGTCGCCTCGCTGCGGTTGACTCCGGTCACCGACCAGGATCGCACCTTCATCGAATGGAGCGCCGATTTCGACTGCGCGCCGGAGCTGGAAGCGGAACTGGTCGGCGGGGTCGGCGGCAATGTGTTCCAGACCGGTTTCGACGCGCTCAACCGCGCCTTCGGAGCCTGAGCGATGCCGCGGGTGGTTCGCAGCACCATCATCGACGCGCCGGTCGAGCGGCTGTGGGCGGTGCTGCGCGATTTCAACGGCCATGAATCCTGGCATCCGATTGTAGCCAAGAGCACGATCGAGCGCGGTTATCCCTCGGACAAGATCGGCTGCGTCCGCCGCTTCACGATGCAGGACGGCGCCGAATTGCGCGAGCAACTGCTGGCGCTGTCGGATCTGGAAATGACGTTCAGCTATTGCCTGCTGGAGACGCCGATTCCGCTGTTCAACTATGTCGCGCATGTCCGGCTGCTGCCGGTCACCGACGGCAATCGCAGCTTCTGGCAGTGGGAGGGCCGGTTCACCACGCCGGCCGGGCGCGAGACGGAGCTCGCCGACCTCGTGGCCAACGACGTCTATTCAAATGGCATCGCGGCGGTGCGCCAGCTGCCCGAACTCGCAAGTTAGGAAACGCCATGCCCGTCAATGTACGCATCGTGCAGGGATTGCAGGAAGCCGCTGAAATCCTGGCCAGCGACCGCGGCGCGCAACTGCTCGGCGGAGGCACGTTGCTGGTGCGCGCCATCAACGAGGGCTTTATGACGGAGGGCACCTTGCTGCGCACGCTCGATCCGGTGCTGCTGGCGATGAACACCGGCGGTGCACGGGTCGAACTCGGTGCCGGCGTCACCATGGCGATGGTGCTCGCCAACCGTGACCTGTCCTATCTGCACGCGCCGGCGCGCGGCATCGGCGGCCCCGCGGTGCGGACCACGGCGACCATCGGCGGCAATCTGTTCGCCGCCACGCCCTATGGTGATTTCACGACCGCGCTGCTGGCGCTGGACGCCGTCGTCACGCTGCATGCCGGCTTCGGCGGCGCGCGGGTGATGCCGCTGGAGGAGATGCTGGCGAACCGGGCGCGGGGTGGGGTCGGGCTGGTGGCCTCGGTCGGCTTCAACCGTCCGGCCGGCGCCGATACGTTTCGCTTCTTGAAAGTCGCGCGGGTGCGGCCCAAGGGCGTCTCGGTGCTCTCGATCGCGGCGCATCTGCCGCAGAATGGCGGACGGATCAGCGGCGCGCGGATCGCTTATGGCGCGATGGGGCCGGCGCCGCTACGCGCCAAGGCGGTCGAGCGCGTGCTCGAGGGCCGCAGCCTGGACGCCGCCACCATTGCTGCGGCGAAGACCGCGGCGCTCGAGGGCACCCAGCCCGCGACCGATGCGATCGCCTCGGAATGGTATCGCCGCGAAGTATTGCCAGTGCATCTCGGCCGGCTGCTTGCCGGCGAGACATCCTGAAGGAGCACAGAATGGCCAGGATGCCCGTACAGTTTCGCCTCAACGGCTCCGACCGAGCGGTGTTCGCCGAGCCTACGGAAACGCTGCTCGTCACCATCCGGCGCGGGCTTGGCGATTTCGCCCCGAAGTTCGGTTGCGGGCAGGGCACCTGCGGCGTCTGCACCGTGTTGGTCGATGGCGAACCGCGATTGGGCTGTCTCACGCTCAGCGTCACCTGCGAGGGGAGATCGATCGAAACCGCGAGCGGGCTCGCCGACGGGCCGACACTCCACCCGCTGCAGGCCGCCTTCATGGAGCATTTCGCCGCGCAATGCGGTTTCTGCACGCCCGGCATGCTGATGGCGGCGAAGGCGCTGCTCGACCGCAATCCGAACCCGACACGTGTCGAGGTTGTCGAGGCGATTGCCGGCAATATCTGCCGCTGCACCGGCTACGAGCCGATCATCATCGCCATCCTGGCCGCCGCGCAGCAGCGCGGCGCCCGCCGCGCCTGAGGACATCCCGATGCTTGAGTTTCGCAAGGATCTGTTCGCCGACGAGCGAGACGACAATCTCAACGTGATCGGCAAGGGCGAGCAGCGCCAGGACATGCTGGGGCATGTCACCGGTCGCACCCGCTTTTTCGATGATCACGGCTTTGACGGCCTGCTGCATCTGAAGGTCGTGCGCTCGCCGCATCATCACGCCCGGATCCGGAGCATCGACGTCTCCGCCGCTGAGCGCGCGCCCGGCGTGAAACGCGTGATCCGGGGGCAGGACGTGCCGGTCAACAAGAACACGCTGCTCAGCCTGATCGAATTCGGCAAGGACGACGAGCCGACGCTGGCCGTCGACAAAGTGCGCTACAAGGGCGAGCCGATCGTCGCCATCATCGCCGACAGCGAGGCGGAGGCCATGGCCGCCGTCGGGCTGGTTCGGGTCAGCTACGATCCGCTGCCCACGGTGTTCGACGTGCAGGAGGCGCTGAAGCCGGGCGCGGTCGTCGTCAACGAGACCTATCCGGGAAACTATTTCGAGTACCACGACAAATACGACCATCAAAAACTGCGCTTTGGCGACGTCGAAGCGGCGTTCCGCACCGCCGATCACGTGATCGAGGAGCGCTACCAGATGTCGCCGATCGAGCACGCCTCGACCGAGACCAACGGTACCATCGCCGCGCCAGAAACCAACAACCGCTATGTCGTGCATTGCTGCGCGCAGGGCCTGTTCTTCTCGCTCGGCACCACCGCCAAGATCCTTGCGCTGGAATCCAACCGGTTGCATTTCATCGGCGGCACCGTCGGTGGCGGCTTTGGCGGCAAGGTCGATTCGCTGACCGAGCCGCTGGCGGTGCTCGGTGCGATCCTCACCGGGCGGCCGGTCCGCTATGTGCTGGGGCGCGAAGAGGAGATGCAGTTCGGCTCGCCGCGCGGGGCCGAGCGTCACGTCATCAAGGACGGCGTGATGCGCGACGGCCGTATCGTCGCGCGGCAGATCACCTCCTATTTCGATGCTGGTGCCTACACGCGGCTGTCCAGCTACGGCGTGGTCAAGTGTGTCGCCCACATGCCGGGGCCCTACACGATCCCCAATGTGCGCGGTGACGCCTATTGCGTCTTCACCAACCGTGTGCCGGCCACCGCGATGCGCGGCTTCGGCGTCACCGGACTGGATTTCTCGATCGAGGTGCAGATGGACAAGCTGGCGCATCTGGTCGGCATCGACCCGATGGAGTTCCGCATCCTCAACGCCTATCGCGACGGCGACATGAAGGCGCATCGCCGCGTCGCCCACAACACCGCGCTGATCGAATGCGTGCAGGTCGTGGCGGAGAAGGTGAACTGGCCATTGAGCGAGACGGCGCGGCGCGCTTCGTCGCTGAGTGGCGGCGGTGGCGCGCGCGCGGCGATTCCACCCACGGTCACCGATGAGAGCGGCCGGATCGGCCGGCCGGAGACGCGGCAGGCGCCGCCGCAGCTGACGCCGGGTGCGGCGCCGCTGCCGGCCTATCAGGCTCCGCCTGCGGTACCCATCTATCAGCCGCCGCACCAGCCGGCGGTACCGCTGCCGAACTAT
>JACDAG010000088.1 GCA_013695565.1 Bradyrhizobium sp. | reverse complement strand
TACAGGGCAGCGGAGAACATCCGACATTCCCTGCGCAATGGCTTTACGGCTTATAGCGAGCTCTCCCCGGAGAACGGCTCTTTTGCCTCCGTAGCGCCCTGGGAAATCGAATGTCTCCCAGGAGCATAGACGCCAGCAACGCGACGTCAGGACCACACGACTTCGCCGTACGCGTCAGCCACGATCGCTGTCATGACCTCCGCGTCCACCGCATCCCGCCGCACGTTCGTAGCGATCGCGAGCGCCCCTCTTGTCGGGCGGGACGGACAATATCTGCCGCTGATTTGCCATTCGGATAAAGCGAAATATTTTTTATTCCGGGGCTTGACACGATTTCTTAAAATACGAAGTGATTTGCCCGTCGGGTTGATTTGTCGCATGCCGGCCGCAAGATTGCGCTTACGCGCGAGGCGACGCAGGTCGCGGGTTTGCAGTATTGGCCTGAAGGCCAATGCGATTTGAGTGGGCTGGCGATCAAGATAATTTAGGTTACGTCGCAGCGGAAACGCAGTCAGGCCGGTGACTCCCAGTCGCGTGGTACAATCGGATAGGTGGAGTTGGTGATTGAGTCGCGGGTCGCTCGGGCTTCAAACAGATTCGAGTAGCGATTGCTGACGATCGAATCGGTCGGATGAGCTGGCGCCGGAGATCAAGTTGGCGGTGAAGACAGTCGCAGGTTCAGTCTCGAACTTCGTGAGATTTCACAACAAAGCTGAGCAACGTCGCGATCAGCGGCGCGCCGGAAGATCAGTTGCGCGGGCCTCTTGAAGCGCTGTTGCACGATCTTGCCGAGATCGGTGGCCTACCGGCAAAGGCTATGAGCCTCGTTGGCGAGACGACACTTGCGCATCTCAAGACGCGCCCGGACTATGCGGTCACTGTCCACAACGCTCTCGTTGGCTTCATCGAGGTCAAGGCACCGGGCAAAGGCGCCGATCCACGAAAATTTTCGGATCCTCATGACAAGGACCAGTGGGACAAGCTGAAGTCGCTTCCTAATTTGCTTTACACCGATGGTAATGCCTTCAGCCTTTGGCGCGATGGTGAATTGATTGGAAAGATCGTCCACCTTGATGGCGATGTAGAGGCATCGGGAACCAAACTCGCCGCGCCAACCACTTTGGCCCCGGCTATTGATGATTTCCTTCAATGGAAGCCGATTCCGCCGAAGACTGCGAAAAAGCTTGCCCAGGTCTGCGCCCGTCTTTGCCGCTTATTGCGTGACGAAGTGGTCGAGCAGATGGCGCTGGGTAATCCGGGGCTGACCGCGCTTGCGCTGGACTGGCGGAAACTTCTGTTTCCGCAAGCCGACGATGCACAATTTGCCGACGGTTACGCGCAGGCAGTAACGTTTGGTCTGCTGGTTGCGCGTTCGCGAGATATTTCGTTGTCGGGCGGAATCGATCACGCCGCGCAGGAACTCCGAAAGTCGAACTCGTTGATTGCTACCGCGCTGAGGCTGCTCACTGACGATGTGACTAATCAGGAGGTGCTCAAGACGTCCCTCGCTACGCTCAGGCGGGTGTTGGACGAGGTTAATTGGCGCACGATCAGCAAAGACAAACCTGAGGCATGGCTTTATTTTTATGAGGACTTTCTGGAGGTCTACGACAACAAGTTACGTAAACGGACGGGCTCGTACTATACGCCTCCCGAAGTTGTTTCTGCGATGGTCAACCTCGTCGATGAGGCCCTGCGCGGCCCACTCTTCGAGCGCGCAGCTGGCCTTGCCGCTGCCGACGTCATCGTTGCCGATCCGGCGGTTGGGACCGGTACATTCCTACTCGGTGTTCTTCGCCGCACCGCGTCCACGATTTCGGAGGACCAAGGCGCGGGCGCGGTCCGCGGCGCTATAGAGGCCGCCGCGAAACTCGTAATTGGTTTCGAACTTCAGTTCGGGCCGTTCGCGGTGGCGCAGCTGCGGATTATTGCCGAAATGCAGGCTCTTATGGCGACGACCAAGGGCGCAACACCGGCAATTCCCGATCTTCGGCTCTTCATTACGGACACTTTGGGAAACCCCTTTGTCGAAGAAGAAACGCTTGGGCAGGTCTACGAGCCGATCGCGAAATCGCGCCGTGATGCAAACACGATTAAGAAAACTCAACCAATTACGGTCGTTATCGGGAATCCCCCATACAAGGAAAAAGCGGAAGGGCGCGGCGGCTGGATCGAAGCAGGTTCAGGTGGAAGCCTTGTTGCACCTTTAGACCGCTGGAGACCGCCAGCCGAATGGGGCGTTGGTGCGCATGGAAAGCATCTAAAAAATCTATATGTTTATTTTTGGCGCTGGGCGACGTGGAAAGTGTTCGGCTCTGGTCATTATTCCGCAACCGGGCTCGCTGACCAAGATGAGGAAGGCATCGTGTGCTTTATCACGGTCGCCGGTTTCATCAATGGTCCGGCTTTCGAGAAGATGCGCGATGATCTTCGGCGCACATGTTCGGAAATTTGGGTGGTCGATTGCTCACCCGAGGGACATCAACCGAACGTACCAACACGCATCTTTCAAGGAGTCCAACAGCCCATATGTATCGTGCTTGCTGCCCGTAAGCTCAGCAAGAGCAGCGACGAGCCAGCGCGGGTGCGGTTCCGCAGCCTACCGAAGGGGCTGCGCGAAGAAAAGTTCACCGCCCTTGAAAAACTTTCCCTCATTGGATCTGGCTGGATCGATTGTTCGTCTGGTTGGCGTGATGCCTTCTTGCCTGCCGCAACAGGCGCTTGGGCGATGTTTCCTTCGCTCATGAATATGTTCGTTTATGATGGCTCGGGCGTAATGCCCGGGCGTACCTGGGTTATTGCGCCAGATTCTGAGTCATTGAGGGTGCGGTGGACCAAGCTTATTGCCGAGAAAGATATCGATAGGAAGGAATTGCTATTTCATCCCCTCCTTCGCAACAACAAACCTGGCGACAAACATCTCCGAAAGTCGGTTGCCGAAGGTTTGGTCGGCCATGAAGAAAGGACGGAAGCCGTAATAGGTGACAAAAAGCCGGTAGTTGAGCCAATTCGGTACGGGTTTCGATCCTTTGACCGGCAGTGGATTATTCCTGATGCGCGTCTTATCAATCAATCCAACCCGACGCTTTGGAAGGAATATTCGCCCCGACAGGTGCACTTGACTGCTCTGGAGAGGGTATCTCCCTCATCCGGTCCTGCTGTAACATTTACTGCCTTGCTTCCTGATCTCGATCATTACAAGGGTTCGTTCGGTGGTCGAGTACATCCGCTGTGGCGAGATCGTGCCGGCACACAGCCAAACATCAAGCCTGGGCTTTTAGCTTACCTCGCGAAGATCTACGGGCAAGCGGTTAAGGCTGAGGATGCAATGGCTTATATTGCGGCTGTAATGGCACACCCGGCTTTCTCCGTACGGTTCCGATCTGATCTAATCCAACCTGGTCTTCGCGTTCCAATAACGGCGGATGCGAAACTGTTTGTTGAAGCGGTCGCGCTCGGTAACGAGGTAATCTGGTTGCATTGCTATGGCGAGCGTTTTGTCGATCCGACAGCGGAGCGCCCAAAGCAAGCACCTCAGCTGCCAAAAGAAAAAGCGCCCACGATCCCCACTGACGGCGCGATTCCTTCTGCGCCTGAGCCGCTGCCCGATACGATGGACTACGATCCGCCTACGCGGCGACTGAGGATAGGCAAGGGCTACATCGAAAATGTCACGCCCGAAATGTGGGCCTATGAGGTTTCGGACAAGCAGGTGCTCTGGCACTGGTTCAGCTATCGCCGTCAAGATCGTAGCCGTCCTGTTATTGGCGACCGTCGACCCCCTTCGGAACTGTCCAGCATCCAACCGGAAGGATGGCTGCCCGAATACACTACGGATCTGCTTGATCTGCTCAATGTTCTCGGTCGGTTGATCGCGCTGGAACCCAAACAAGCCGACCTGCTCAACCGTATTTGCGCTGGTCCGCTTCGAAGCGCCGAGGAACTCGGCGAAGCCGGGGCATTCGCGACACCCGAGGCAGCCTCAACAAAGCCAAAGAGCAAAAGCAAGAGCTAATTGGTAGCCGGTGAGGTGCGGGGACAAGTCAGCCAAACATCTCGCGCGGCTCGGTTAGATCGCGCATGATTCACCCGATTCGGCATCCAATCGCGTGACATATGGCTTCTTCCCGACAAAGCGACCTTTTCCAGCAGGACGAGCAATCCGACCTGTTCGGCGAGGAAACACCCACGCCCGAATACCGTGCCGATCCCGACTCCGTACGCGCCGAACTCTATAAGATTCTCGCGGAAGCCCGTGCCGCGCAGAAGCTGCCATGGGAGCCGAAGACGGTTCTGCTTTACCGGACCATCTTTCCTCAGATGACGAATTGGTTGCCTGACGACGAAGGCGCGCAACTGCGCTTTGAGTTCGAGACGGAAATTAAGCGACTGGAAGCGGCCTAACGCCGCCCCTCGTCGTGGCTGGTTTATCCGGCCATCTAACATTTCGCTTGGAATGGTGGGCACGCTTTCGCTTTGCCCACCCTACGCAGTCCCAAATCGCTCAAACAAGCCGCTTGCGGATCATGTCTTCGATCGCGGCGAGTTCCCGATTGGCCTTTTGCAGCTCGGCCTCGGCGGCCTGCGCGCGGAACTCGGCGGCCAGCGCATGATCTTCCGCGCTCACGATCCGCTTTTCGGCCTGCTGCATGGCTTTCGACATCTGCTCGAGCCTGGCATTGAATTCATTGATCAGTTCGCGGCGGGCGCGCTCGGAAGCGTCGCGCTGCTTTTCGGCCAGCCGCAGCCGCTCGGTCGCGCTCTTGCACAGGGACTGGGCGCGGGCTTCGGTCTCGCGCGCCTGATTTTCCATGCCCTCGAACATTTCGGCGGCCTGCTGCATCAGGGTCAGCGCGGTCGTGCCGTGCCCCTTGGCGGGTGGCCGGGTAAAACTGACGATTTTCTCGTCTTCGTCGGATAGGGGGGCGGACGCGGACGTGTAACGGTAGTCCCAGATGTCCTCGCGAAGCTGCTGATTTGCGCGGTACGCCATAGACGTGAGGCCCTTCTTCGAAACGCTGGTCGCGAAAAAGGTACGCAAACATGGTAAACCGCTGGTTAATTGGCGGCCTCGAGAAGGGGATAAGAAAGGGGATAAGAAAGGGGATAAGGCAGCGCGGCAAAGCCATGCGCTGCCGGTGCGGGTCACGGTGACCCGCCCAACTGGAACCCGGTCAAACAAGGCGATGGGCTTATTTCTTTTTGCCCGAGCCAAATTCCGACTGCAGGTTTCCAACGCCCTTCTGGCTCGGTGCCGCGGCGATGGTCTTGATCTTGTCCTTCTTCGGCTTCTTGGTTTCCCGATTGCTGCGTTGTTCGCCCTTGGCCATGCCGCTCTCCCCTTGGACTGATGCCGGTTAATTTCCCTGAACGCGCCGAACGTAGCAACTTGGCGACGGATAGATACGGGCGATCGGGCGAAAGCGGATTTAATTTAACGTGATGGGCCTTGCCATACCGTAAGGTCACGCGGCGATTCCCTGGCAGGGCCGGGCGCAGCCAACAGCAAAGCGAGCACGGATGAGTGACCGATTGGATAATTTGAAGAAGGCGAGGGATCGCATGGTCGAGGACCGCGATGCGCACGCCAAGGTTCTTGGTGCGCCCTTCGATCGCGACAAGGCCGAGCGCGCGCGCGCCAAATTCCTGGAGATGCAGGTGCTGGTCGATGCCATCGACCGCGCCATCGCCGGAGAACAGGCCGCGCCGTAGCGTCAGCCACTCACGCCGGCGTGCCGACCTGGCACGGCACGCTCAAGAATCCGCGGAAGCGGACGCGGCCGCCACGCACCGGTTCACCGCTGAGCGCATAGTTCGGAAACCGCGCCAGGAAGCGCGAGATTGCGATTGCGCCTTCGAGCCGTGCCAGCGCCATCCCGGCGCATTGGTGCGCGCCGGTGCCGAAGGCGAGATGACGGTTCGGGGTGCGGCCGATATCGAGGTTCTCGGGGTCGGCGAACTGGTGCGGATCGCGGTTGGCGGCGCCGATGCACAGCGTCACCGGCGTGCCCGCCGGCAGCGCGATGCCGCCGAGTTCGACCGGCTCGACGGTCATGCGGTTGCCGAGCTGGTTGGAGCTTTCGAACCGCAGCATTTCCTCGACCGCGGTCTTGATCAGAACGGGGTTCTCGATCAGCCGCGCCTTCTGGTGCGGATAATGCGACAGCGCCACCAATCCGTTACCGATCAGATTGGTGGTGGTCTCATGCCCGGCATTGAGCAGGAAGATGCAATTATGCAGCAGCTCCTTCGACGTCAGCCGCTCGCCATTGTCCTCGCCCTGAATGAGCCGCGTCAGCACGTCACGCTCGGGGTTGCCGGGCCTGGCGCGCCTTCGCTCGACCAAGATTTCGAGATAGCTGAGAAAATCCTTCACCGCCTTGTTGCCGCGCGCAAACACCTCCGGACTTATCACGGGCTCCAGCGCACCCAGAATGGCAAGCGACCAGTCGCGCAGCGGCTCGCGCTCTTGCATCGGCACATCGAGCAGATTGCCGATCACCTGGATCGGGATCGCGGATGCAAAGTCCTCGATCAGTTCGACGTCGCCCTTGGCGGCGAGGCCGTCGAGCAGGCGGTCGATCAGCCTGATCAAATCGGGCTCCATCTCCGCGATCGCGCGCGGTGACAGCGCGCCCATGATCAGCCGCCGCACCCGCGTGTGGGCGGGCGGATCGTTGAAGACGAGGCTGGTGGTATGGTGCTCGTAGAGCAGGCTGTCGCCGTATTTCGGCAAGAACTCCTTCTTCTTGTCGGACGAGAAGACCTTGGTGGCCTTGTAGGCGGTGACCAGATCGTCATAGCGGGTCAGGAAGTAGGAGCCGTTGCGCAGCCGCTTGACCGGCGCGTTCTCCCGCAGCGCGCGATACGTCGGGTAGGGGTCGGCATAGAATTCCGGCGTCAGTTTCTCCAGATCGAAATCCGCCGACAGCTCCCAGGCATCCAGATTCATGGTTGGTCATGCTCTTCGTGTGGGCGCATAAGGTGTGAAGACCGGCACGGGCGCGCGACCTCGCCAAATTAGTCGCATCTGCAACTAATTTAACTCCGTCCCGGGCGCGGGGTCAACTCAAATTGGCGCGGCTCCAGCGGAAGCCGGCCGACCGCGCCATCGCCGTGTCGACAACGCGGCTTGCGGCTTGCGGGCAAGGTCCCTGCCGATTTAGCCCGAAACGGGCCCTAGATTGGGATGACCCATCATCCCAATCTATCTTTTTGTTTGCGCATGATCTTTGCGGAAAACTGGTATCCACTTTTCCGGATCATGCGTGAGTGCGCTGCAATATATCCTTGACTTGGTCAAGGTGAGTGATTACTCACACGCCCATGTCCAGCCTTCGCATGACGAGTGATTTACGGCGTCAATTGATATTGAGTGCTGCCAAGCGGTGCTTTGCCCGCAACGGCTTTGCCGGCACCACGACCAAGAGCGTGGCGGCGGCCGCTGCCATTTCGGAAGGGCTGTTGTTCAAGCACTTCCCCTCCAAGGCCGCGCTTTACGCGGAAATCCTGGCGGAAGAATGCGAGGCCGATCCGGATTTGGCCCATCTGCTCGGCCAGGCGCCGTCGACCGCGACCCTGGTCGAATTGATCAAGGGCATGGTCGGGCACTTCATGCATATCTCGGATGGCCCCGGCGAGGAAGAGGCGCAGCGGCTGCGGCTGATGACGACGAGCCATCTCGACGACGGCGAATTCGCGCGGCTGCTGTACGCCAAGGTCAGCGACCTGATCGGCTCGGTGTTCACCGCATCGATCGAGAGCGCCGTGGCGGCGGGCGATGCGTCGAAGATCGGTAAGGAGCCGCTCAATCTTTTCTGGTTTGCGCATCACACCGTACTGATGGCCGCGCTGTCGCAGCTTCCGGCGGTGCCTTGTCTCACCTACGGCGACGCCGCCGACCTCGAACGGCAGCTTTGTCAATTCATCCTCCGCGGCATCGGACTTAACGAGGCCGCAATTACTTCTCATTTGGACTGCGAGCTGTCGCCGAATTCGGGACAATCGGTAACTGCAGAAAGTGCATGAAATGAATATCGTAACCGAAAGCCATCTCAAGGGTCAGCCGATCGGCGACAAGGCGCACAAGCGGCCGGTCCGTCCGGTACGCTGGTTCATCATCGTCGGGACGTTGCTCGCGGCGTTGGTCGCCGGCCTCGGGTTCTTTAAGTTTGTCTTCTTGCCGAACCTGTTCAAGGAGATTTTCAGCAAGCCGCCGCCGCCCACCACCGTCAACGTCGCCGCGGCGAAGTCCGAAACCATTCCTAATCTTTTGGCCGCGGTCGGTGATCTCGCCGCCGTGCATCAGGTCAATGTCACGTCAGATTTGAACGGCCGCATCACCGAAATCATGTTCACCGCGGGTGCCACCGTGAAGGAAGGCACGCCGCTGGTGCAATTGTTCGATGGTCCCGAGCAGGCCGATCTCGCCAGCTTCAAGGCGCAGGCGACGATGGCGCAGCTCTCGCTCGATCGCGCCAAGCAACTTGCCGCGCGCCAGTTCGGCCCGCAGGCGACCGTCGACCAAGCCCAGTCGTCGTTCGACCAGGCCAATGCCGGCATCGCCAAGACCCAGGCGGTCATCTCGCAGAAACAGGTGCGAGCGCCTTTCGACGGCGAGCTCGGCGTTCGCAAGGTGGAGGTCGGTCAGTACCTGACGGCAGGAACGCAAATCGTGTCGCTGACTGATCTGTCGGTGCTCTACGCGAACTTCACCGTGACAGAAAAGGACAGCGGCGCGCTCAAGGTCGGACAGACTGTACGCATCGCGGTCGATGCCTATCCGGATCGTACGTTCGAGGGCAAGATCACGACGATTGAACCACAGATCGCCACCGACACGCGCAACATTCGCGTGCAGGCGACGATCCAGAATCCAGATCGTATCCTCAAGCCCGGCATGTTCGCGACCACCAGCGTGGTGCTGCCGGACAGGCCGCCGGTGATCACCGTGCCCGAAACCGCGGTCGACTACACGCTCTATGGCGACTCGGTCTACCTTCTCACCGAGAAGAAGGCGGACGACGGCAAGACCAGTCTCGCGGTGACGCGAACATTCGTGCAGACCGGCAACCGCATCAATGGGCGTGCTGAAATCCTGAAAGGGTTGAAGGAGGGCGATCGCGTGGTCGCGGTCGGACAGCTCAAGCTGCAATCGGGTGCGGCCGTCACAATCTCGACCGACCCGACGCCGCCGATACCTGCGAAGCCGCCGCGTTACTAGGTCGCGAGCTGCAAGGCCGTGTTCGCCAAATTTCGGCATCGGCCCCGCGGAGGGACCATGCCCAATCGTGTATACTTACCGGGATAACCAGCGATGGCCTTAACCGATATCTTCATCAAGCGTCCGGTCCTGTCGATCGTCGTCAGCCTCCTGATTCTCCTGCTGGGCCTGCGGGCCGCCAGCGTGTTGCCGATCCGGCAGTATCCGAAGCTCTCGAATACGGTGATCAACGTCACCACCGTCTATCCGGGCGCGTCGGCCAACTTGATTCAGGGCTTCATCACCACCCCGATCGAGCAGGCGATCGCCTCCGCTGAAGGCGTCGACTACATCACGTCCTCGTCGGTGCAGGGCACCAGCACGATCCAGGTCTACATCAAGCTGAATTTCGATCCGAACCAGGCGCTCACCGAAGTTCTCGCCAAGACCAACTCGGTCAAATATCTGATTCCGAAGGAATCCAACGATCCGATCGTAACCAAGACGACCGGGTCGACCACGGCCGTGATGTATCTCGGGTTTTCCAGCGAAGAACTGTCCGGTTCGGCGATCTCGGACTATCTGACGCGCGTGGTCCAGCCGGTGCTGTCGACCGTCGATGGCGTGGCGTCGGCCGACATACTGGGTGGACAAACATTCGCAATGCGATTGTGGCTTGATCCGGTCAAGATGGCGGGTCGTGGCGTATCGCCGACCGATGTTCAGGCGGCGATCCAGGCCAACAACTTCCAGGCCGCGGCCGGTCAAGCCAAGGGCTATCTCATCGTTTCAAACATCCAGACGAACACGGATCTGCGGAACCTCGATCAGTTTAAAAGGATGATCGTCAAGTCCAAAGACGGCGGTTTCGTGCGGGTAGAGGATGTCGCGACCGTCGAACTCGCAGCCCAGAGCACGGATGCGAGCGTCGCGTTCAGCGGCGAGCGCGCGATCTTCATCGGCGTGCAGGCGACTCCGCAAGGCAACCCGCTGACGCTGGTCAAAGGGGTGCGCGCGCTGTTTCCGGAGCTGGAACGCAATTTGCCTCCCTCGATGAAGATGAAGGTGGCCTACGATTCCACCAAGTTCATTCAGTCGTCGATCGACGAGGTGAAGAATACGCTGATCGAGGCGATGCTGATCGTTGTGGTCGTGATCTTCCTGTTCCTGGCATCTTTCCGCTCGGTCATCATTCCAGTCGTCACGATTCCGTTGTCACTGATCGGTGTCTGCAGTCTGATGCTGGCACTCGGATTCAGCTTTAATCTGCTGACGCTGCTGGCGATGGTGCTCGCGATCGGGCTCGTGGTCGACGACGCCATCGTGGTAGTGGAAAACATCCATCGCCATCTGGAAGAGGGCAAAACGCCGGTACAGGCGTCGCTGCAGGGTGCGCGCGAAATTGTCGGTCCTGTGATCTCGATGACGATCACGCTGGCGGCCGTGTATGCGCCAATTGGTTTTCTCGGTGGTTTGACAGGCTCGCTGTTCCGCGAATTCGCCTTCACGCTCGCGGGTTCGGTGATCGTGTCCGGCGTAGTTGCGCTGACGTTGTCGCCAATGATGTGCTCGGTGTTACTCAAGAGCACGGAAGAGGGACGCTTCGCCAAGTTGGTCAACCGGGTGTTCGGTGCGATGACGCGCGGGTATGGACGTCAGCTCGATCGCTCGCTCGACTATCGTCCGGTCACCGGGCTGTTCGCACTGACGATGCTTGGTCTGGTCGGATTCCTGTATATGAATACAGCCAAGGAACTCGCGCCTGAAGAGGACCAGGGCATCGTGTTTTCGGTGACCAAAGCACCGAAATACGCCAACATCGACTATGTCGACTTCTACGGCGAGAAGCTCGACAAGGCGTTTGCCAAATTTCCCGAAACCGACCTGCGCTTCGTCCTGAACGGCATCAACGGGCCGCAGGGCGGCATCGCCGGCATGCTCCTGAAGCCGTGGGACGAGCGCACGCGTTCCTCGATCAAGCTGAAGCCGCTGGTGCAGGCCGAACTCAGCAAAATCGAAGGCGTCCAGGCGTTCGCGTTCAACCTGCCGCCGTTGCCGGGCGGGCCCGGCGGCTTGCCGATACAGATGGTCATCAATTCGACCTCCGGCTTCCAGGCTGTCTATGAGCAGATGGCCAAGCTGAAGGATGCCGCGCGCAAGAGCGGCCTGTTCATCGTCTCGGATAGCGATCTCGACTTCAATCAGCCGGTGGTGCGGGTTGACATCAACCGTTCCAAGGCCAGCGACCTCGGTATCAGTATGGCTCAGGTCGGCGCCACGCTGCAGACGCTGCTGGGCGGCAATTACGTCAACCGCTTCAACCTCGAAGGGCGGTCGTATCAGGTGATCCCGCAGGTGCCCCGCGGTATGCGGCTGTCGCCGGAATCGCTCGGCGGTTATTATGTCCCGACCAACACCGGGCAATTGGTGCCGCTATCGACCATCGTGTCGATCGAGACCGCGACCGATCCGAACTCGCTGACGCATTACAACCAGCTCAACTCCGCGACCTTCCAGGCGGTGCCGATGCCGGGCGTGACGGTGGGGCAGGCGGTGGACTTCCTCGAAGGCGAGGCCAAGAAGCTGCCCGCCGGCTTTGGTCACGACTATCTGGCCGATTCCCGTCAGTATGTGCAGGAAGGCAACCAGCTCGCGATTACTTTCGGTTTCGCGCTGGTCATCATCTTCCTGGTGCTGGCGGCGCAGTTCGAAAGCCTGCGCGATCCCCTGGTGATCATGATCAGCGTTCCGATGGCGATCGTCGGCGCGCTGATCCCGCTGTTCTTCGGTGTGGCGACGATCAACATCTATACCCAGGTCGGTCTGCTGACACTGGTCGGCCTGATCACCAAGCACGGCATCCTGATGGTGGAATTCGCCAACGAATTGCAGCTCAAGGAAGGTCTCGACAAACGCTCCGCGATCGAGATGGCGGCCCGAATCCGGCTGCGTCCGATCCTGATGACGACGGCGGCGATGGTCACCGGCCTGATTCCGTTGCTGACCGCGACCGGCGCAGGTGCGGCGAGCCGCTTCTCGATCGGCCTCGTCGTGGTCTCCGGTATGTCGATCGGCACGCTGTTCACGCTGTTCGTGCTGCCGGCGGTCTATGTCTGGATGGCCACCGACCACCAGGCAAACGCAAGTTCGCAGCGGACCAAGGAGATCGCGGATTTCGATCTGGCGACGTCGGGGCTCAAACCGACCTGATATCCCCGAGATCATTCCTGCAAGGATGAGGCGGCAACGGTTTTCACCGTTGCCGCCTTTTTTACTTCCGATGCGATGATGGAGTGACTTGCTGCACTGCGGCAAGAGACAAGACCAGGTCTTGTTGCTACGTTGGGCGGGATGAGCATTTCCCTGCATCCGGACACTTCCGAGGGACGCACGCTGGCGGTCTCGCCCGCGGCGGATGCGGCCCCCGTGCAGGCGCCTTCGGGGCCGAAAACCCGCAGCCGGCTGTTCATCAAATATGTCGCGCTGTTCGTGGCCGTCGTGGGCGTGGCGCTGCTGTCCAACGGGATTTTCGAGGTCTTCTTCTATTATCGCGAGCACAAGACCTCGCTGATCCGGATTCAGCACGAGCAGGCCGAAGCCGCCGCCGCCAAGATCGGCCAGTTCATCAAGGAAATCGAAAGCCAGCTCGGCTGGACCACCCAATTGCCGTGGTCGGCCGGGTCGCTGCAGGACCGCCGCTTCGATGCGCTTCGGCTGCTGCGGCAGGTGCCGGCCATCACCGAACTGTCGCAGATCGATTCCACGGGCAAGGAACGCCTGCGGGTGTCGCGGCTGGCGATGGATGTGGTGGATTCCGGCCTTGATCTCTCAAAAGACCCGAAATTCACCGAAGCCGTCGCCAACAAGGTATTTTACGGGCCGGTGTATTTCCGCCGCGAGTCCGAGCCCTACATGACGCTGTCGCTGGCCGGTACCCGCAAGGATGCCGGCGTCAGCATTGCTGAGGTCAATCTCAAGCTGATCTGGGACGTGGTCTCGCAGATCAAGGTCGGCGAGCGCGGCCACGCCTATGTCGTGGGTTCGCAGGGCCGCCTGATCGCCCATCCCGACATCAGCCTGGTGCTGCGCAACACCGACATGTCGAAGCTGGTGCAGGTGCAGGCCGTCTTGGCGGCGCAGGCTGCCCAGGCCGAGCAGGCAGCATTGGCCGCGCAAGCGACGCAGGCCGTGCCCGGCGCGCGGACAACGCCGGTGGCGCCAGCACCCCGGCCAGCGATCGCGAATTCCGATTCCTTGCAGGGCGCGTTGAATATTCAGGGACAGGAGGTGTTGACGGCGTCGGCGCCGATCTCGCCGCTGGGCTGGAGCATGTTCGTCGAGCTGCCGGTCAAGGAAGCCTATGCGTCGCTGTATCAGGCGCTGCAGCGCCTTGCGCTAGTGCTGGCCGGCGCCTCGATCTTCGCGGTGCTCGCTGGCATATTCCTGGCGCGCCGCATGGTGGGGCCGATCCAGGCGCTGCGGGCCGGCGCCGAGCGGATCGGCGGCGGCGATTTCGCCCAGCGCATCAACATCAAGACCGGCGACGAACTGGAAGGGCTCGCCAACCAGTTCAACGACATGGGATCGCGCTTGCAGGAATCCTATGCCGACCTCGAGAACAAGGTCGAGCAGCGAACCGCGGAGTTGAGTGAATCGCTTGAGCAGCAGACGGCGACGTCGGAAATCCTGCAAGTCATCAGCAATTCGCTCAACGACACGCAGCCGGTGTTCGACGCCATCGTGCAGAGCGGGTTGAAGCTCTTTCCGGGCGCCCTCGTCAGCGTCGCGCTCAGGTACGGGGACACGATCAACGCGGCGGCCGTCGCCGCGCCGGATCCTGCTCGTGTCGAAGCGTGGCGACGTACAATTTCCGGTACCCCCCTCGCACGGAATTACATGCACGGCGCAGCCTTGCTTGATCGCAGGATCGTGGATATTCCCGACGTGGCGGATGCCCCGGCGGAATTGGTCGCCGGGGCCGAAAACTTCCTGAGCAGCGGCAACCGCGCGATCACGATCATGCCCATGATGCGCGGCGATGAGGCGATCGGCCTGCTCAGCGTCGTCCGGCTTGTGTCCGGACCGCTGTCCGACAAGCAGCTTGCGGTGCTGCGGACATTTGCCAACCAAGCGGTCATCGCCATCGAGAACACGCGGCTGCTCAGGGAATTGCGCGAACGCACCGACGATCTGAGCGAATCCCTGCAGCAGCAAACCGCGACTGCCGACGTGCTCAAGGTGATCAGCCGTTCCGCGTTCGACCTGAAATCGGTGCTGACGACGCTGACGGAATCCGCCAAGGCACTGTGCGGCGCATCGCTTGGCATCATCTGCCTGCGCGATGGCGAGGTGATGCGGCTGCAGGCGGAATCAGGCTGCTCGCCGGCGTTCATCGATTTCATGAACGCCAATCCGATCAAGCCTGGCCGCGAGACGATCACCGGGCGGGTCTTCATGGACGGCAAGCCTGCCCATGTTCCAGACGTGCAGCGCGACACCGAGTATAATTTTGGTCAGGCGCCGGTGCTAGGCGAATACAGGTCGGTTCTTGCCGTGCCCTTGATGCGCGACGGCGCGGTCGAGGGCGTGCTGCTGCTCGGAAGGCAGGCGCCCGGGCCATTCAGCCAGCGCCAGATCGATCTGGTGCAGACCTTTGCCGACCAGGCCGTGATCGCGATCGAGAACGTGCGGTTGTTCGAGCAGGTTCAGGAGCGAACCCGGGAGTTGTCGCTTTCGCTGGAGGACCTTCGCACCGCGCAGGACCGGCTGGTGCAGACCGAAAAACTCGCATCGCTCGGCCAGCTCACCGCGGGCATCGCCCATGAGATCAAGAACCCGCTCAACTTCGTCAACAATTTCTCGGCGCTATCGTCGGAATTGATCGACGAACTCAACGAAGTGCTGAAGCCCGCCGCGCTCGATGACAAGACCCGCGAGGAGATCGACGAACTCACCCATATGCTGAAAGGCAATCTCGAAAAGGTGGTGCAGCACGGCAAGCGCGCCGATTCGATCGTCAAGAACATGCTGCTGCATTCGCGCGAGGGATCGGGCGAGCACCGGCCCGCCGATATCAATGCGATCATCGAGGAGAGCCTCAACCTCGCCTATCACGGCGCGCGGGCGGAAAAATCCGGTTTCAACATCACGCTGAAGCGCGACTTCGATCCCGCCGCCGGCATGATCGACCTCTACCCGCAGGAAATCACGCGGGTGTTCCTCAATCTGATTTCGAACGGCTTCTATGCGGCGACCAAGCGCAAGGAAGCCGGCGCAGAGGGTTTCGAGCCTGTGCTGACGGCCACCACGAAAAGCCTCGGTAACAAAGTGGAAATCCGGATCCGTGACAATGGCACCGGTATCCCCGTGGAAGTGAAGGAGAAAATGTTCAACCCCTTCTTCACGACCAAGCCTGCGGGCGAGGGAACCGGGCTCGGTCTGTCGATGAGTCACGACATCGTGGTGAAACAGCATGGCGGCAAGATCGACGTACAGACGGAGCCTGATGTATTCACCGAATTCATTATTACGCTGCCGCGGACAGGGGCCGCGAAGGCATGATCCCGGTTTTCGGATAGGATCATGCCCAAAAATACTGGAGGCCAAAATTGAGCGTCTACATACTCGTCGTCGATGACGAGCCCGATGTCGAAGCCCTGTTCCGCCAGCAATTCCGGCGCGATCTGAAATCCGGCCGCTTCACGATGGAGTTTGCGCCATCGGCGCCTGCGGCGCTGCTTCGGGCCGCCGACGTCAAGGACCCGTCGCTAATCCTGATCCTGTCCGACATCAACATGCCCGGCATGAGCGGACTCGAAATGCTGCCGAAGGTGCGCGCCGAGCGGCCCGACGTTCCCGTGATCATGATCACCGCCTACGGCGACGCCGAAACCCGCCGCAAGGCGATCGAGCGCGGCGCTGTCGGCCTGTTGACCAAGCCGATCGACTTCGCGCTGCTGCGACACGAAATCGATACCAGGCTCGGGCAAGCCGCATGACCGCAACCATCCTCGTCGTCGATGACGAGCCCGATCTCGAAGCTCTGGTGCTGCAGAAATTCCGCCGCCAGATCCGCGAAGGGACGGTGGCCTTTGTGTTTGCCCATGATGGGATCGAGGCGCTGGCCTCGATCGAGCAGAACCCGGATGTCGATATGGTGGTATCCGACATCAACATGCCGCGCATGGACGGGCTGTCGCTACTGGCAAAGCTGCAGGAAGCCGACGACAAGAAGTCCACCATCATCGTGTCCGCCTATGGCGACATGAGCAACATCCGCACCGCAATGAATCGCGGCGCGTTCGATTTCCTGACCAAGCCGATCGATTTCGGCGATCTCGAACTGACGATCGACAAGACCATTCGCCATGTCGAGATGATGCGCGAGGCGCGCCGCCGCCAGGCCGAGGCCGAGCGCGCGCATGCTTCGCTGTCGCGCTATTTCTCGCCGCAGATCGCAAGCCGGCTCGCGGCCATCGGCGAAGCCGAGGGAATGGCGGTACATCGGCGGGAGGTTGCTGCCATTTTCACCGATATCGCCAGTTTCACGACGCTGGTCGAAGGCACAGCGCCGGATTTGTTCGGTGATCTCCTGAGTGACTATATGGGCCAGATGACGGAGGTGGTCTTCGCTCATGAGGGGACGGTCGCGAAAGTCATCGGCGATGGAATCCAGATTCTTTTCAATGCCCCGGGCGACCAGCCGGACTTTTCGATGCGCGCCATCGCCTGCGCACACGCACTGGACGCGTGCGCTCAGAACTTTCGCGAGAAATGCAAAGTCGAAGGCGTGAATTTCGGTGTCACCCGAATTGGAGTTCACGCAGGGCCGGCGCTGGTCGGAAACTTCGGTGGCAATCGTTTCTTCGACTACACCGCCTATGGCGACACCATCAACATCGCGTCGCGGCTTGAAGCCGCCAACAAGATTCTCGGTACCCGCATTTGCGTCAGCGCGGCGGTCGCAGATAGCACTGAAAACTTCAGGGGGCGGCCGGTCGGCGATATCGTGCTGCGCGGGCGCAGCGAGCCGTTGCGCGCCTATGAGCCGTTGACGCCGGCCGCGTTCGAGGGGGCGGTGACCTCGCAATATGCCGAAGCCTTTGCCAAGCTGGAGGCGGGCGACGCTGCAGCGATGCCGGCCTTTGCGGCGCTGGTCGGCACCCATGCCGACGATGCGCTCGCGGGCTTTCACCTGAGGCGGCTCCTCAACGGCGCCAAGGGCGTACGGATGCAGCTGGAATAACCGGGAAACGGAGAGTGGACATGACGAGCGACTTTGCAGCGGGCAATTACCGGTTCATTCCGGCGGTGTTTCAGTATTCGGCAGGGGCTGCGGCCAACCCCGGATTTGAGGTCGAGCGCGTGCGTTTCGACAGACCGGTGGTCTTGGCCGAAGGCTTTGCGCAAATTGCAAAGTACATTCAGGCCGCGGGCAGGCCGCTGACGTCGTTCTGCGCCTGCGAGCTGCGTTCACCGGCAGCGTTCACCGACGAGGGATTCCGGAATTTCAACCTGCACTACGTCAAGACGCTCAGTGAGTGGGGGATCTATGAC
>JACDAG010000073.1 GCA_013695565.1 Bradyrhizobium sp. | reverse complement strand
CGCGGATGCCGACGACGCCACCGCCTCTTGCCTGGGTATGATCGAATAGCCGTCGATAATCCTGCGCCGGATAATTCGCCGGCAATTCCCCGGCGGCGGATGGATTGAGCATGTTGTAGACGACCTGCGCGCTGTCGAAGACGCCGGCATCGATCACCTGATGCAGCGCCGCGGTGTCGCCGACCGCCGAAATTCCGAGGAAGCGGATCTTGCCCTGCTGACGCAGCCGCTCGAACGCCGGCACCACCTCGTCCAGCACCTGCCGCACGCTCAGCGCCGATCCGCCGCCGCCTCCGGTGATCGGATTGTGCAGATGAAAGATGTCGACATGATCCAGACCCAGCCGCGCCAGGCTGCCTTCGAGCGACGCCGTGATGGCGCCCGCGATACCGCCGAACTCGCCGGGCGGCACACGGACCTTGGTGCCGACGATCGCGCCCGCCGGTTTCGGTTTTCGCAACACGCGGCCAAGGTTCTTTTCCGATTCGCCGTCGCCATACAGCACCGCGGTGTCGAAATAATTCACGCCGACATCGATCGCCCGCGCGACGAGCCGTTCCTGGTCGGCAGGGTCGCCGCGCACCATCACGCCACCGACGGCGCCGCACCCAAACCCCAGCACCGAGAGCTGCATTCCCGTGCGTCCAAAAACCCGCAATTGCATCGCTGTTCCTCCGATCGCACGCACACTACGCCAAATTTTCGCTCTGGGGTAATTTGCCGCCCATGCAACAGCAACCCGGCGTTTCGCAGTTGCAGGATCGACAAAACTGACGCAGAGTTTGGACCTGTGCCGGAACTCAACCGGTAAGTCAGATGAGGGAGCACGCCATGATCAAGGTAAGCGTTATGTATCCGAACACGCCGGGGGCGCGCTTCGACCACGACTACTACAAGGACAAGCACATGCCGCTGGTGAAGGCGCGGATGGGCGATGCCTGCAAGTCCTACACGGTGGACAAGGGCCTCGGCGGCGGCGCACCCGGCGCGCCCGCGACCTATGTCGGCATGTGTCACATCTTCGCCGACTCGGTCGAGGCGTTTCAGGCCGGCTTCGGGCCTCACGCCAAGGAGATCATGGGCGACATCAAGAACTACACCGACATCGCGCCTGTCATGCAGATCAGCGAAGTCGTCGTCGGCTGACGCGGGCACTTCGTAGGGTAGGACAAAGGCGCACTTGCGCCGTGCCCACCATTCTTCTGCTCGAACGTTGTTGAATGGTGGGCACGCTTCGCTTTGCCCACCCTACGGGCACTCTTTCATGCCGAAAATCACCATCATCGAAACCGGTGTCGTGTCGCCCAAGAATCGCGCGCGGCACGGCTCCTTCCCGCAAATGTTCGAACGATTGATTGGCGCAGCGGATCCCTCGGCAAGCTTCGCGACGGTTCGGCTGATGGACGGAGAAGCGCTGCCCCATCCGGCCGCGCTCGAAGCCATTCTGCTCACGGGATCGCCGGCCGGCGTCTACGACGATCTCGACTGGATCGCACCGCTCGAACGCTTTATCCGCGCGGCGTATGACTCGAGAACTCCGATGGCCGGAATCTGCTTCGGCCATCAATTGATCGCGCAGGCGCTTGGCGGGACGGTGCGAAAGTCCGAGAAGGGCTGGGGCATCGGACGTCACGTCTATGACGTCGTGCCCGGTAACGGCGTGATCGATGGCAAAAAACTCGCGATCCCCGCTTCGCATCAGGACCAGGTCATCGCGCCCCCCACCGGCGCAACAACGATATTCCATTCGGAGTTCACCCCGTATGCGGGCCTTCTCTATGCGAATGGCGCGGCATTCTCGGTGCAGCCGCATCCCGAATTCACGATGCCCTTTGCGCATATCTGTTGCGAGAAGGCCGGTGAGGCCGATGCTCCCGCAGCATTGGTTGCGACCGCCAAGGCTTCGCTGGAGCAGCCGCTTGACAACGCCAACCTCGGCGGCGCCATCGCGCGCTTCCTGGCAAGGCCGCGCGCAGTGTGATCCATTCCGCTGCTCAATGACCGTCGCCGCCGTGCGATGCATCGCCGCCAGGACCGCCCACCGAATTATCGGGATTATGACCCGGCTTTACCTTGGTGCCCTGACGAAATGCGAAGGCGATAAATCCCACCAGCGCGCACAACGCCAGCAGTGGCCCCAACCAATCCGGCATGCTTGTCCTCCGCTTCGTTTTGCGAACTGCATCGCGTCACCCGCAACATGGCGGGTGACGACAACTTTGTATGGAGCCGCACCATCCACGTCATTGCCTGCGGTAAACGCGAAGCGTTTTGCGCATGGGAGCGAAGCGATGAAGCAATCCATGCTTCCGCGTGCGGGATGAATTGCTTCGCTTCGCGCAATGACGACCTACCCGATCGGCTTCAGTCCCGCCTCGATCGCAGCTCTCCGCGGCTCGAGGAACGGCGGCAGTGCCAGTTTTTCGCCGAGCGTTTCCATCAGCTCGTCGGTGGCAAAGCCGGGGCCGTCGGTGGCGATCTCGAACAGGATGCCGTTGGGTTCGCGGAAATACAGACTGCGAAAATAAAACCGGTCGACCTCGCCGCTGTTGGGCACGCGCAGATCCGTCAGCCGCTGCGTCCAGGCGTGATATGCGTCTCGTCCGGCGTGCGGAACGCGACATGATGCACGCCGCCCGCGCCCTGCCTCGCGACCGGCACGTCTTTTTGTTCGAGCACATGCAACTCGGCGGCGGGACCGCCT
>JACDAG010000068.1 GCA_013695565.1 Bradyrhizobium sp. | reverse complement strand
CGACAGCGGATCGATGCCCGAGGCGTCGTAGCGGACGACAGAGGTCGAATCCGCGCGGTAACGGAATTTCCTGCCATCGCTGCGCGTGACCTCGATCTCGTCGCCGATGGCGACATCCCGCAGAAATCGAAAATGCGTGTCGCGGTGTGCCGAGTAGACGGCCACGCCGCGTTCGCCTGCGTCGGGCGTGTTTTCGACATGGCCTGGGCCGAACGCGAGCGCCTGACCGCTGCTGCCGGCCAGTACGATGGTGCTGGCATGGATCCGCCTCACCTCGATCCGGGCCACCGGCCAGGTATCCGCCCATGACCACGGTTTGACGTCTCGACCGGTGGCGATGGTTTCCGTGAATGCGCGCTCCAGCAGTACCTGCGCGAGCAACGCCTTGGCGTGGACGTAGCCGCCCTGACCGAACAGGATGAGGCCGGCGATGGCGAGGAGGAGAGGGAGGACGAAGCGACGCATTTGAGTCCGTCATTGCGAGAAGCGAAGCGACGAAGCAATCTATTCCTTCGTTCTGCGGCGAGGTGGATTGCTTCGCTTCGCTCGCAATGACGGCGTCGAGAAAAAAGTCGCGCGCGCGACCCTGGGGGACGAAGGGCCGCGCGCGCATTCGGGAGGAGCTTGGGGGGCCTCCTCCGTCAAGTGGGCGTCAGGGGAGCAACGCCTGGCGCCTATTGAACGCGAACAGCATCAAACTGAATATGATCAAGATCACACCCAGGATCATCCTTAGCTCCGCGTCCGTCGCCGTCTTCGGAAGCTGGACCGTGCTCGGCGCCGCCGTGACCGCGGGAACCGCGCGCTTCAGGGCCGCGATCTGAACCCTGGCCTCGCTGCCCTCGGCACGGCGTTCCGTCGGCGTTACCGGCAATCGCGGGCGTTCGCCGAAGACTTTGGCGAAATCCCATCCGGCCGGCAGGTTGATCGGCAATTCCGTGACTTTCAGCGGTTCGCCTTCAGGACGGCTCGGGGTCTTGTCGACCGCAACGAGACTGGTCAGCCGGGTCACCAATTGGTGATCGAGTGCCAGCGCGAGGACGGTCTTGTCGGCATCCTCCGGGCTTGCCTGCCGCGTGGTGCGCGCGACCTCGGCATCCGCAATCTTGCGCCGTGCCCACAGTTTCGACAGGCCCTTGCCTTCGGCCGCATTGGCGAGCGGAAGCGTCACCACCCAGGGGCGGTCGCCGATCCGGCCCTTGATCTCGACCGAGCCCGTGAGCTTGTCGAGCTTGGCCGCGAGGATCAGCGGCTCATCGCGGTAGAGGTCCGGAATAGCCGATGGCGTGATGTCGGCCGCGGCGTCGGAGAATTTGGCGGTGAGATTGGTCACCGCGGGATTCTCCAGTTTCGAAAACAGCCCGCGCATCCGCTCCTCGACCTGTTCCACCGAACCGATATGGGTGAAGGTGCCGCGGCCGAGTTCGGCGGCGCGCGCCATCAGGTAGGTGTTCGGCGCCGAGCCGATGCCTACCATGAAGATGCGCGAGCGGCCGCGCAGCGCGCTGATGGTTTCGAACAATTGCTGCTCATTGCCGATCGCGCCGTCGGTCAGGAACACGACCTGACGGACGTAATTGGCATCGCCGGTGTTGCTGTTGTCGCTGAGTGCTGCGCGCATCGCCGGCACCATTTCGGTACCGCCATTGGCCTGCAGCGCGTCGACGAACGAGGTGGCCCGACCGACATGCTCGCGATCGGCCGGCACCGGGGTCGGGAACAGCACCTCCAAGGTGTGATCGAAGCGGATCACGTTGAATCGATCTCCGGGCTGCAGGCGGCTGAGTGCGTAAGTGAGGCTCGCCTTGGCCTGGATGATCGAGATGCCGCCCATCGAACCGGAATTGTCGATCACGAAGATTACTTCGCGGGCGAGCTGCTTCTTCTCGTTCTGTTCAACCGAAGGCGGCGTCACGAAGGCGAGCAGATAATCGCTGTCGCCGACATGTTCACGGAACAGGCCGACCGAAGGTGCTTTCTCGGCCAGAGGTTTCCAGGTCAGCTCGAAGTCGCGATCCGCGGGAACCGGGCCTTCGGCAAGCCTGATGATACGGGTTTCGTTGCCGGGCTTTTCGGTCTTGATGGCGTGGTGATGGCTCTTGACCTCGCCGAGCGGGAAGCCGGCCTGCAGGCGCACCGTGATGCTGGTCGGATTGACCGGCGCGTTGGTCGCGGGGTCGAGCACTTGCGGCGAGATGCGGTCGCGATCCGGCACGGGGTCGGATTTGCTGGCGCCCCAGCCGCCGCCATCGGAGCGGAAGTCGACGCTCTGCACCACGGGCGCGGGATTGTAGCGCGGTCCGATCACCATCGGCAGCCGCAGCGAGAATTCATGGCCGTTCTGCTGCACCGGCTCCTGATACTCGATCTGCACCAGTACTGTTTCGCCCGGGCCGATATTGGCAACCGAGTTGGTGAAGATGTTCGGCCGTTCCTGTTCGGTCAGCGCCGCCTTCTGTCCGTTTCGCGCCGCCTGTTCGTAGATGATGCGGGCCTGCTGCCGTTCCTTGATGTCGCCGACGATGACGCGGTCGCCGACCACCATCTTCAGCGTATCGACCGCGCCGCCCGACGGCAGCGGATAGACGTAAACCGCATCGACCCAGTTTTGCGTCGGGTTGCGGAAAATCTGCGTAACGCGGGCGCGGACGGTAGGGCCGGAGACCGTGAGATCGACGTCGATGCCGAGCCGTGAAGCGTCGGCATAGCCGTCGTCGGTCTTCAGCAGCAGCGAACCGGAGCGGGCGTCGCTTGCTTTGAGGAAGGTGGTCTGCGCGCGTTCGGCTGACCAGCCCGGCTCAAAGCTCAAAAATAATGCCGCAAATCCGATCAGGAGTGCGGCGGCGCCTTCAAAGGCGAAAAACAACATTACGCGCATTTTGCGCGACAGGCGCGAACGCCTGTCGGCCTGGATTTCACCGCAAATCGTCATTTCCTTCACTCCCGTGCGACGTGTTCGTCGTGCAAGGGAATCTCCGGTAACGCGCGATGTGGCGCGAGCGGAATGATCGGCCTTGTTCAGCCTGATGCCAGCGGGACACGCCACCACCGCGACGGGTTTGTGCGGGTTTGTGATGGATTGTGCGTCTGTTACACTGGGCCCACAGGCCGAACAGGGGTGATGATGCCGACGCCGGACAAGCAGCTTTCCGCCGAGCAAAGCCGGCGGATCGCGGACACCATTCGGGAGGAGATCGCCCGTCGCCGCATCTCCCGGCAATCGCTGGCCGAGCTTTCAAAACTCAGCCTGTCGACGCTGGAGAAGGTGCTCGGCGGCCGCCGTCCGTTCACGCTGGCGACCACGGTCCGGCTCGAACAGGCGCTCGGCGTCTCCCTGCGCAAGACCGCGGACGCGCCGCCACCGATCGTACCTGTCAACGGCGACATCGCGCCGGATGGATTGGGGGCCTATTCGCGCCGCGCGGCGGCGTGGATCGAGGGCGCCTATGTGACGATACGGCCCTCGTTCGGCGACAAGGATGCGATCTTCGCCTATCGCACCGAAATCAGCTGGGATGAAACCGCCTCGTCGCTCGTGTTCCACGAACGCGAGCGGGCGGATGCGGCGTATACCCAGTTCGGCGAGGTATCGGTGCCGAACCAGTCCGGCCACATCTATCTCGTCACCAACCGGCACGGCCAGTATCGCCTGATCACGGTGGCGTGCCTCGCCATATCCGGCGAAATGTACGGGATCATCACGACGCTGCTGGCGGGGCGCGGCAAGCTGCTGACGCCGATCGCCGCTCCGATCGCCTATGTGCCGATCAAGATGGTCGAAAGTCCGACTTTTGGACGGATTTCGTCCGATAATGCCAATTTTGCGGCCTATCGTGCCCATCTGCGGCGTACGATCGATGAGCCATTTGCCATGTTTTTGCCGGGCTAACGGCAGGCATTGCAATTTCTGGGAAATAGTCTATATCACCTGCATTCGAATTGTCGTTTGCCTTGTTGACCACGCCGAAACCGGCTCCAATCCCCAAGACATCGTTGAAATCGGATCAAGCCCGCGCGGAGGTCGTGTGGGTAAAGCGCAGTGGCGCATCTTGGAGATAGTTACATGGCTACCGGAACAGTTAAGTGGTTTAACGCGACCAAAGGCTTCGGCTTCATTCAGCCCGACGATGGTGGAACGGACGTGTTCGTTCACATCTCGGCTGTCGAGCGTGCAGGTCTGAGCTCGCTCAACGAAGGTCAGAAGATTTCGTTCGAAGCGAAGAAGGACCCGATGCGCGGCAAGACCAGCGCTGAGAACCTTCGCGTCGACTAAATAACGGTTGCTGATTACGGATTACCACGGACGTACTGGGATCCCTTGATCAGCCTCTGATACAGAAGCCCGCCGGTGATAAGCCGGCGGGCTTTTCGTTTGTCGTTTGTCCCGGCGCGATTACGAAGCGATCGCCGCTTTGTCGGTCGGCTTCGGCGCGCTGAAATTCATTCGCAATGTCGGCTTGTGGATTTTCCCGGTGGCGTTGCGCGGCAGCGCGTCGACGAACTCGATCAAACGCGGGCATTTGAATCGCGCCAGATTGGCCTGGCAGTGCGCGTGAATCTCCTCCGGCGTCAGCGTATGGCCGGGCTTGATCGCAATGATCGCCATGCCGACTTCGCCCCATTGCTCGTTGGGAATACCGATGACGGCGGCTTCGGCGATTGCGTTGAGTTGATGCAGCACGCTCTCGACCTCGGCCGGATAGACGTTTTCGCCGCCGGAAATGTACATGTCCTTCCAGCGGTCGACGATGTAGTAGAAGCCCTCCTCGTCAATGCGCGTGGCGTCGCCGGTGTGCAGCCAGCCGTCGGTGAAGGATGATGCGTTGGCATCCGGCCGGTTCCAGTAGCCGGGCGTGACGTTCGGACCTTTCACCCAGAGTTCACCGAGCTCGCCGACCGCGGCGTCGGACCCGTCGGGGCGTACGATCCGCACTTCCGTATGCAACACCGGCTTGCCGGAGGAGCCGGCCTTGCGCGCGGCGTCCTCCTTGTCGAGCGTCAGCACCGCGGGGCTCGTTTCGGTCATGCCGTAGCCTTGCTGCAGGGCGACGCCGCGGGCTTCCCATATCTTCAAGAGCGGCACCGGCATTGGCGCGCCACCGACGCCGCCGATCACGAGCCGGCTGAAATCGGATGTCGCGAAAGAAGCATGCTGCGACATGAACTGATAGATCGCGGGCACGCCGAAGAACTGGTTGATGCGGTGAGACGGGTCGCTAATCAATTCAAGTGCGACAGCGGGATCGAACGCGCGCATGATCAGCACGGTGCCGCCGGCGTGCAGCACCGGGTTGGTGTAGCAATTGAGCCCGCCGGTGTGGAACAGCGGCAGCACCGTGAGCAGCACCGACGACGGCGAGATGTAGGCGGGGCCGCCGAGATTGACGCAATTCCAGAACGTCATGCCATGGGTGATGATCGCGCCCTTGGGCTGGCCGGTGGTGCCCGAGGTGTACATGATGGTCGAGATGTCATCGAGCGTGACGGTCTCGGCCTTGTCGAGCGGTTTTGATGCCGCAATCGCGGCCTCATAGGAGCCGCCGGCACCGAGCAGCAGCGCCGACGAAACATTGCAGAGCTTGGCGACCGACAGCGCGACTTCGGCCAGATCCGCGTCGTGGATCATCACTTTCGGCGCGGCATCGCCGACGATGTACTGCAGCTCGGGAACGGTGAGGCGGGTGTTGAGCGGCAGGAACACCGCGCCGATCCGGAAGCAGGCGAACTGCACCTCCAGCGTATCGGTCGTGTTCAGCGCCAGCACCGCGACCCGGTCGCCGCGCGCGATCTTTTGTTTGTCGCGCAGATGCGTCGCGAGTAGCGAAATCCGCGCGTCGAATTCGGCATAGGAAAGCCGGCGCTGGCTGGCGAGGTCGATGACCGCGATTTTATCCGGCGTGCGGCGGCCGAAATGGGCGATCCAGTCGTAATAGCTGATAGCCAAGGCTTCCTCCGCGCCCGGCGGTCTTGCGCCGCCGGTTTTGCTTGATGGCATTCTGTTTAGCAGATGAGGGGCATATGGGGGATGCTGTCTTGCGTGGAGTGGCTGGGGGGTGGGGGTGGTAGGGCGTCAAACGGTCAACACCGTTGCGAACTCGATTGCGTTCTCTCTATGCGTCGTCCCGGCGAAGGCCGAGACCCATACTCCGCGTCAGTAATTGTTGCGCGATGCTGTTCGACGACTTTGCTGAAGCCACTTGATCCTGTGGTGATGGGTACCGGCCTTCGCCGGGACGACGCGGAAATAGTTTCGATCTCGCGGCGGATTATGCCTTCGGCTCAATCCGCCTCGCGATATCTGGCGTTAGTGCTGTTCGGCTTTCCAATCGCGCTTGATTTTCTTGGCCAGCGACCATTTGTGGACTTCAGTCGGACCATCATAGATGCGGAAGGCGCGAATCTCGCGGAACGCCTGTTCGACGATCGTTTCGGACGAGACGCCGTTGCCTCCCATCACCTGTACGCAGCGATCGGCAACCCGCATCAGCGCTTCCGACACCGACACCTTTGCCATTGAACTCTCGGCCGTCCCAAGCGAGCCGGTGTCGAGAACACCGGCGCACCAGTCGATCATCAGTTCCGATTGCTTGAGATCAATCAGGTTCTCCGCCAGCATAAAGCCGACGCCTTCGTGATCGACCAGAGGTTTTCCGAAGGCCTGGCGGCGGCAGGCATAATCGGTAGCGATCTCGTTGGCGCGGATCGCCAGGCCTAGCCAGCGCATGCAGTGCGACAGGCGCGCCGGGCTGAGACGGATTTGCGCATACTTGAATCCATCGCCGGACGCGCCGAGCATCTGGTCGGCGGAGACGCGAAGGTTCTCGATCTCGACCTCGGCATGTCCGCCGGGCATCGAACTATCGATCGTATCCAGCACGCGCAGCGTGCGGATCGCGGGATCCGGCAGATCGACAAGGAACAGGCACGCACCGTCATCCGACTTCGCCATGACGATGCCGACCCGGGCGCCTTCGGCCCCGGTGATGAACTTCTTTCGTCCATTGATGACCCAGTGATTGCCATCCAGCCTGCACGTGGTCTGCATCATCGACGGATCGGATCCTGCACCGCCGGTCTCTGCCGGCTCGGTCATGAAGAATGCCGAACGCGCCTTGCCCGACACCAGGGGCTCCAGGAAGCGTGCCTTCTGCTCGGCGCTTCCGACCTTGCCGAGCAGATACATATTACCTTCATCGGGGGCCATCGTGTTGCAAGCAAGCGGTCCCAACGGCGAGAGACCGGATTTGATCAAGGCTTTCGCGGTCTCGCGTTGCGTGAGATGCGATCCATCCGGCAGAATGTGCGGCGTAAGGACGCCGGCTTTGCGCGCCTTGGCGCGCAACTCCTGCACCAGTTCGTCGCTCGGGCCGTGCGGACCCGTCCGCGAATCCTTTTCGTAAGGGATCACTTCGGTGCGGATGAAAGCCTCGATATCCGCGGCGATGCTGTCGGCTCGAATAGTCATGGATGCGCATACTCCGGTCGATCTCCGCCGGGCGGAGCTTTGGTGCTGCTCTCGCAGGCATGCGCGCCTGATTACGGCCCGCCCAGGAGATTGTCGCCACCGATTGCGATGACTGACTTGGTCATATAGGCGGATGGGTTGGACAGGAGCAACAGCCAAGGTGCGGGCAGTCCTCGGGGAGTTTTCGGTCACGACACTACTGCCGCCCCTGCGGCCGCAACCTCACACGTCCGCGCCGAGCTGGGCGAGCAATTCTCCGATCAGCTTGCGCGCGTCGGCATCCTGCGTCAGCGCCAGCGCGTTACGATAGTCGGCGATCGCAAGGTCGAACCGCCGCATCATCCGGTAGGTCAGCGCTCGATTGCGCAGGAGGATGGGATTTGCGGGGTTGATCTCGATCGCTTGCGTGAAGTCGGCGATGGCAAGGTCGTATTTGCGCAAGGTATGATAGAGTTGCCCGCGGTTGCTGAGAACGCCGGCGTTTCGCGGAGAGAGCTGCAGGACCTTGCCATATTCCGTGATCGCCAGCGCTTCGAAGCGGCCTTCGTTGACGAAGGCGTCGAAATCGGAGATGGCCTTTTGCTGCAACGCCGCTGCCCGGCCGAAGTAGGCGGTGACCCACTTTGGACTGATCGCGATCGCGGCGTCGTAATCCTGCAGCGCACTGTCGAGGCGGCCCTTGTCCCGGTAGGCGTCGCCGCGGTTGGTCAAGGCAATGGGGTCGCTGGGATTGAGACGGACCGCCTGATCAAACTCCGTGATGGCACGATCGAGCTGCTTCTGGCGCAGGAACGCAACACCGCGGCTGTTGAACGGGCCACTGGCGGTTGGGTTGGCTTTCGTGGCCGCGTCGAAGTCCGCCAGCGCACGATCGTAGACGCCCAGGTTCAGATAGGCATTGCCACGGGAGAAATAGATCCGGGCGAGTTCCCTGGCCTCGGCGGGCGGCCCATTCGTGATGACGGATGAGCAGGCCGCGGTCTTCTGCGCGTGCGGGGTGGCATTGTCCAGGCAGATGCGCAGCTCGGACGGCGCTTGGGCCTGCGCGCCTGATGGCGCCATGATGACCGTGACGGCGGCGAGAACCACACCGGCAATACCTCGCATCACGCGCTCCATGCTTAACGTCGCGCGCATCACGAGCGTCCCGGCTGGCGCGTGATCGTGTCGGAAGCGGTCTGCGGCGCGGACTTGGCACGCGCTTCGTCCTGCAGGCGCCGGTTGATATCGGCGTTGCGGCGAACGAGCGTGCCGATCGCCTGCGCTACGTCGGCGTCGGACCGGCCGAGCACGCATCCGCCCATCGCGATCGCTCCATAGTCGATCACGCCGTGATGCTTCGGGTCGGTCGCTTCGACAAGCAGGTGGGGGACCACGTAACCGGCCTGCCTCAGGGCCTGCACCATCGGGGTCTGCTGAGTGGCTGTCGGCACTTGCTGGTCATTCGGGTCGCTGATGACCATCATGCGCAATGCGCGGTTCTGTGCGAGCCTTTGCAGCTTGCCGGTGATGTCGAAATAAGTCCTTCCGGCATCGCCGGCTCGTAAGGCAACGGCCCGGGTCGTCGCGATCTGCCCCGAGCCGGAAATCAGGCAGGCGACGTCGCGCCGCATCTCGGCCAGGCCGAACACAAGCCGGCCTCCGCCGGACTCGCCAAACAGGTGGAAGCCTTCGAATTGGTAGCGCAGCTGGAGCGCCTCGAGCGCCACGTCCATCAGGTTCAGCTCGAGGAGGGTCTTGCGTGACAGATGGGTGCCGGACGTGCCTTCGACGCCGATGCGTCCAAGATAGATCGCCGTGGTCCTGGCCATTTTCGAGAAATGGTCGGCGATACCGACGAGTTTATCGGTGTCGACGTCCCTGGCCTTGGACGGATCCGCCCAGGTCCAACGGGACGGATCGACCGGACCGTTGTGGTCGCCGTTCAGAATGACGACCGGGCGCGAGCCCTGACCGCCGGCTGTGGAGAGATAGTAGCGGACACAGAAATCCCGGCCGTAAACGTTGAGCCACAACGTCTGCGGCTTAGCCGCGCACTCTTCGCGCGTCATCGTGATCCCGCGCAGCGTATCCTCTTTCCTGATAATCTCCGCGCCGGCAGGGTCGGCGGCGAACCCCGCGACGGCCAGCAGGACAGCCGCAAGCGAGCCGCGTACCACGCTCGACCAGCACGCATATCCTGAGAAAGTCATGACGACCCGCCACTCGGTTCCGATTTGTTCCGGTGGAAGCTTTGTCGACTGAAAGGGTTGGAGGCGCTGTGATGTCGGTCACGCTCGGCGGTTCACGGCAGCGGGCGCGTGTCCTTGAGCCGGGAATCCGGTGAGAATGATGGCTCTGTCGTTGGCGCGGAATGGCGGATGACGCCTTCCGCCTGCGCTCAAAGGGCTACGGCGGACAAGTCGGCTCATCCGGTTCCAGCAGAGCGGCAACCCACATTGCCACCTCACCGCTTTCCCTCGATCGCAATCTCGACGAGATAGGGGCGATTTCCCGCAACAGCGCGTTCCATGACCGCGGCGATGTCATCAGCCTTTTCGACCCGGATGCCCTGAACGCCCATGCCGGCCGCCAGATGGACAAAATCGAGGTCCGGTCCGATCAAATCCATCTGTTGATAGGGATGCTGCGTCCCCGCCTCGAAGTTCTGGCGCCAGACGTCCACATTGTGCTTGAGGATGCGGTACTCGCGGTTCGCCAGAATGACGAACACGATCGCGAGCTTGTGGTGCGCGGCGCTCCATAGCGCCTGGATGCTGTACATGGCCGAACCGTCGCCGGAGACGGCCACCACCGGCCGATCCGGCATCGCGACCTTCACGCCGATCGCGCCGGAAAGTCCCTGGCCGATGCCGCCGCCGCGGCCGCCGAAATAATCGCCAAAGCCGCGATAGTCGAACGTCCGCGCCATGTCGAGGCTGGCGGTGATGCTCTCATCGACAATGACGACATTGTCGGGCAGGCCGCGCCGCAGCTCGGCCGTCACCCGCGCCATCGAACTCGGCTCGCGGTTCCAGGCCTTTTCCACCCGCGCCCGGTGCGCCTCCTTGTCGCGCGCGCTTGCGTCGGCGAGCGCCAGATTGCGACGTTGCACGGCCTGCTTGAAGTCGGCGCTTTGTTGCGCGCCGACATTCTTCGCCAGTGACGCGATGCTGGCCGCCATGTCGCCGACGAGGCCGCTGTCGAGGCGATGATTGAACGCCAGCCGCTCGGCCGATTCCTCGATCTGAACGACGACGGCGCCGGCTGGAAAATGGCTGCCTTCGGCGTACCAGATGTCCTCGAAGAACGGCCCGCCCAGCAGCAGGACCAGATCGGCATCGCCGAGCGCCTTGCGAACCTGCGCGGCATCTCCGGGAAGCGACTGGCGGAAATTCGGATGGTTAGTGGGAAACGATGCATGGGCCCGCAGCCCCTCGAACCACACC